>NZ_BJXJ01000001.1 GCF_007990935.1 Vibrio sagamiensis NBRC 104589 | reverse complement strand
TCTTCCGGTGTTGCGGCTTCCGACGTCTCGGAAAACCAAGTAGTTCTCTCAAAGTTACTTTTATTAACGGCGTCGCTTTTGATTTCTTGAGAAAAAATTTAAATTTTAAAAAAAAAGCCAGACTTAGGGAAAATTGTGACTAGAGCCCTAAAAAAGAAAAAGCGTAGTTTTTTTAAAGTTTGTTTTATAGTGTCAATAAGAGTGAGTTGAAGTGAAGTTCCTAATAAAGCCCAAGACCTCAACGGAGCCTTTCTTGCTAGTTCTAGCGTTAACCAAGCAGGCTTAAAACAAGATTGGGGGCCTGTTTTGCTTGAGCGAGAATTGTTGTACTAACTTGCTGTAAGATTTGCTGTTTGACTATTTGTGTTGTTTCTTTGGCATAGTCTGCATCTTGAATGCGGCTATTTGATGCCGCTAAATTTTCATGAATATTATCGAGATTGCTAATCGCATGACCAAAACGATTTTGGTAAGCCCCCAACTCTGCCCTGTGTCTGTCGACGTACTTCATTGCCGTATCCAAAACCGCCACAGCTCTTTGTGCACCACCAACGGAAGTAATATCGATATCATCAACCACTTCATAACTTTTTACCGCTAAATTAAGTTCATTGGCCAAGGTGCCAGAGAAAGACAAAGAGCCAGAGGTTTCCTCGCCTGCTATGAATAACTGTAACTGCTTATCTTGGTTCACTGAAGCGGTTAATTTATCCGTTTGACCATTGATGAAGGTAGCTAATTCCTCTATGTCATCCCCAGCTTTAGCTTGTATTGATAGGGTTTCAGGCTGACCTGCACGATTGATAAAAGAGACGTTTAATTGCTTTGTGCTTTCGTTCACTTGCCAGTTAGAGCTGGCTCTTTTCTGCGCAACATAACTAACCCCCCCCATATCCAAACCATCAGTACGCATTGATTTTAACTCTATTTGTACTGCCTCCCCCGAACTGGCACCAACCTGAAAAGCTGATCGACCAAAGTTGCCATTGAGTAATTTCCGCCCTGCAAAAGAAGTGGTTTCCGCAATACGATTCAGCTCATCATTCAAAGCCGTAGTTTCTTCTTGTAAGGCAAGGCGCTCAGCTTGACTGTTTGAGCCATTCGCTGATTGTAGAGAAAGGTCACGCATACGTTGCATAATATTAGTGACTTCATTCATGGCACCTTCAGCGGTTTGTATGATCGAAATACCATCATTAGCATTGCGTACAGCAACGTCCAAACCTCTCATCTGCGATTGTAGGCGGTTAGCAATTTGTAAACCGGCTGCATCATCTTTGGCGCTATTGATACGCTTGCCCGAAGATAACCGCTCTAGAGATTGATTTAGCATATCCGTTGCATTATTCAAATGACGCTGAGCAGTAAGAGCGGCAACATTAGTATTGACGGTGATCGTCACGAATAAGAGTCCTGAAATTTAAGCACTCAATATTTATCGACCAAATTTCATAAAGGTTTAGTATCTTTTTGAAAAGGGGCTATCTTTACAAACAAATGTAAAAAGACAAGAAAAAAGAAAACACTCCACTGAAAGGCTTTAAAGAAAATATGATTAAGAAGAAAACGGAGCCTAGTTTTGCTGAAAGGCTAATTAGGCTCTATTTCATGAAGTATGGTGGAATTAATTTACAACCGAAAGTTCTTCCAACATCGATTGTGAAGGAGCAAAGAAATAAGCACCTGTTACTGCATTACTAAAACGAAGCAGTTGATCTGTCTTACCATCCGTGACTCCATACATGCTTTCTAACATTACTTTAATGTTATGTAGTGTATTACAATATGAAATAAACAATAAACCGTGAGAACCTGTCACACTGCCATATGGCAAACTATGACGTACAACCTTAAGTCCCTTACCGTGTTCTTTAATATCAACACGACCGACATGGGATGCTGCAGGTACGTTTTCTAGTTCTATCGAATCCTCTTTCGTACGCCCGATAACCTTCTCTTGTGCCGATACGCTAAGGCGGTTCCATGCTGGTATGCTATGTTCAAAGCGTTGAACCATTACATAACTACCTCCCGCAAAAACCCCCTCTTTTATTAAAGCGACTTCTGCACGTGCTTCACCTTTAGGATTCTCCGTTCCATCAATAAAACCTGTCATGTCACGGGCATCTAAGTAACGAAAACCGTATGTTTCATCGACAACAGTGACATTATCTACGGCATCGGCAAGAAACTTCCTCATGATATAAAAATGCAAATCATGACGTTTAGAATGACAATGAATAAGAACATCGACATCAGTGCTTGGCGCGGTTATATCCCCTTCACCTAACTGAGTAAAATCAATCAATTCATCAGGCATTGGTAAATTTAAATGCTGCCAAAAAGAGCGAGAAAACGCGATTGAAAGCGTCAATTCCGCACCAGGCTGATTATGATTGAGTTCTCTGACGAGATCAGGAAGCAATTTCAGTTGGTCCAACACTGTGGCATGGTTTTGATTGATTTTTAGCTGAGTATAAAGTGCAAATGGTCCTGCATCTGGCACAATCGCTGTTTGAGCTTGTGACATTGAAAAATCCTCTTTACATTGCCCAATATGGGGAATTTATCATTAATTTTATTATACCCAAGTAACCTTAGATGCTTCATCCAGTGACAGCTTCCAAAGGGTTAGGTATGAGTACTTTTAGGGTTCAAGCTGTGGTACACGAAAACAGTCTCTAACCCACTTTCCACTAAGGAGATAGAGCATAAACCAACTCAGCAAAATCATTGAAAGCGCATTAGGCCAACTAAATACACCATGCTCAAGATAGATATGATACATCGTCTGTACCAATTGAATCGCGCATAAGATCAAAGTGATTGCACGACCACGCTGAGTAATTTGGCTGACCCATTTTCGGTCTGCATGCCTTAACCCCATTAACCACATCAATAATACGCTGGGTATGCCCATAGCCAACCCAAGGTAGAGTGTACTAGAATCAGGATACACCATCGACAGTACTTTGCTTCCATTATCTCGGCTAACACCAGCCATGACGAACACGCCCCAAGAACGAGCCAAAAACATCCAGCCTAGCCACAATAATTTGGGTGCTTTTAAAAAACCATGGGCGTCATAATCATCCAACGCGTAACGCACAATATTGCCTTCTATATTTACATCTATATTTAGCACAATCGTACCAGAGTTTTAAGTCAGTAAGAATGTTATATTCATTTCCTCAACATAGAAAGGTACACTATAACCAAGTGCTCTCAAGATGCTTGATGCTGAGTGATATCGCTGAACACATCATCTTGAGGTAACTTAGATATACCCAAATTCAGAGGCTATAAATAAACGGTCACAACCAAAGTAGGCTGCTCATGAGGTCGCACACTATATGAAAAAGAAAAACACTACTTCAGCTGTCCCTTCCCCAGAAACACAAACAGAAGCAATGGCCATTGCAAAATCGACACAAAAACCTGGCCAAACAAAAGAGCAAACCAAACTGATCGCGCAGGGTATCGAAAAAGGGATTGCTCAATACAAAAAGCAGCAGAAAGAGCGCAACCGCCAAGCAGATAAAGCGAAGAAAAAGCAACAAAAATATAAGCAAAAACAGCAGACAGAACAGACCTTACCCGAAACCATCGAGATGAATCAAAGTCCTTCAGCAAACTCCATTTGGTTTCCATGGAGTCTACTCGTCTTAAGCTGGATTGGCTTTTTGATTTATTTTTGGGTCAACAAATAGCTGTTTTAGAAAAAAGAGCCAGCGATTGCTGGCTCACGTTCTTGATGCAAGGCTGTTTACTATTGCTGCTTGTTGTTCAAGTATCCATTGACTATCAAAAGGACCCCAGTTGGATAATTGATAGTAACCATCATTATGGCGTCGACCATCTTGAACAAAACTCAGTTCAATTCCAATCCCTGGTAGTGCTTTCAAAATATCTTGAATCGTTCGACGTGGCCAGCCGGTCGTTTCAATCAATTTTGGCACATTCGGTCTCTCTAAATTTTCAACCAGCAAGGCTAAATATAAGCGCCTAGCAAAAACAGGGCTCAACTCCATTGATCTCTCCTCATGTTGTGATGACTTATTATTTCCTTTTTAATCCTTCTGATTTTGCGTTCGATCAATTATTCGCCTATCTCACCCCAGCAATTAACACTATCATTAAAAACCAACAGAAAAACAACAGATCCGTTAGTCAAGGGACAAGATTTATGTACTTTGCTGTGAAATATTTGTTGTATCATTTTGTCAGTGTATCCGCTTCTTGGTAGGATGTTTTCTTCTACAGAAGTCGTGTAATGAACTGTAATGTTCATAAGCAAGGAATTAATAGGAAGATGACAATGATCACCATGTTCGGTATCCCAAACTGCGACACCATTAAAAAAGCCAAAAAATGGTTAGAAGCAGAAAACATATCTTTTGAGTTTCATGACTATCGTAAACAAGGTATCGATAGCGCTATGGTGACAGAGTTTTGCCAAACTCTTGGCTGGGAACAAGTTCTCAATAAACGCGGTACCACTTACCGCCAATTAACCCAAGAACAGAAAGACAGCCTAAATAAAGACAATATCGTGGCACTTTTAGTCGAACACCCGGCAATGATTAAACGCCCAATCTTAAAGGTCGACGCTCAATTTCACATCGGTTTTAAAGCGGAACAATACGCCGCGATTTTTAACAGCTAATCAAAGGAAAATTCAAGGATGATAGACAGTCCTGTAATCAACTTAGCCAAAGATTTAATCGGCAGACAATCGGTCACACCTGAAGATGCAGGGTGTCAAACTGTTATGATCGAGCGCCTCAAAGCTCTCGGGTTTGAAATCGAAGTGATGGTATTTGAAGACACAACCAATTTCTGGGCTCGACGTGGAACACAATCTCCTTTGTTTGCTTTTGCAGGCCACACAGACGTGGTTCCAGCGGGCCCTATTGAGCAATGGGACACTCCCCCTTTTGAACCAACAGTAAAAGACGGCTACCTTTATGGTCGCGGAGCAGCAGACATGAAGGGATCGCTAGCAGCCATGCTGGTTGCGGTAGAACGCTTTATCGAGGCCAACCCAAATCATACGGGCTCAATTGGCTTTTTAATTACTTCAGATGAAGAAGGTCCATTTATTAATGGTACAGTACGTGTTGTGGAGGCCTTAATGGCCCGTGGGGAAAATATCGACATGTGTATTGTCGGTGAACCTTCTAGCACAGATAAAGTGGGCGATGTCGTCAAAAATGGCAGAAGAGGCTCAATCACTGGCGATCTCACCATTAAAGGGACCCAAGGTCATGTCGCCTACCCACACCTTGCCAACAATCCAGTGCACCAATCTTTATTGGCCATTCATGAACTCACTACAACGGAATGGGATAAAGGCAATGAATACTTCCCACCAACCAGCTTCCAGATCCCAAATGTTGCAGCAGGTACAGGGGCGTCCAACGTTATACCTGGTGAGTTTAAGGTACAATTTAATTTGCGCTTCAGCACAGAGCTGAATAATGACATCATCGTTAAGCGAATCACTGAAATTCTAGATAAACATCAGTTAGATTATGAACTCAAGTGGACCTTTAATGGCGACCCGTTTTTAACCGACACAGGTGCATTACTTGACGCAGTTGTGTCCGCCGTCAGTGAAGTCAACCACACCCAACCAGCGTTACTCACCACAGGTGGAACCTCCGATGGCCGTTTTATCGCCAGAATGGGTGGGCAAGTGGTCGAGCTCGGCCCTGTTAATGCTACCATTCATAAAGTGAACGAATGTGTAAAAATGGATGATCTTGAAAAGCTGACTCACATGTACGAAAAAACTCTACAGCACTTGTTTGCTCAGTAAGATCGGTTAATCGCAACCATTATCGTAAAAGTTTGTGGCTCGAATAATGAGCCGCAAACGATGGGTAATCGACCCACGTAAAATTACGACGATGAGAGACAAACTTGCACCATCAAGGCTAGCCCAAAGCCCTACTAGAAACGAGATTATCATGACCCCAGAGCAACTGACCGGCACCACCAATACCCATTTGCAGTCTTATTTAATCGATCAGAAAACCTTCATGCTGCATCCTGCTGTTAGCCACGACTTACTCAATATGATCGAAGCGGCTAACAAAGCTGGGTTTAAAATGGAAGTTGCCAGTGGCTTTCGTAATTTTGAGCGACAAAGAGGGATTTGGAATAGTAAGTTCTCTGGTGATCGTCCGATTTTCGATGGCAACGCACAACCTCTTGATAAAGCATCTTTGAGTGATAAAGAGAAACTCATGGCTATCCTACGTTGGTCTGCCTTGCCGGGTGCAAGTCGCCATCATTGGGGGTGTGATTTTGATGTCTATGCACGTAATACGTTACCTCAAGGCACGGCTCTAAAACTGGAACCTTGGGAGTATCTTGAAGGCCATCAACATGATTTCTATCAATGGCTCACTGCTCATTTGGATCAATTTGGCTTCTTTCTGCCCTATAAAGCCGACAAGGGGGGGGTCGCCAAAGAACCTTGGCACATAAGCCATAAAAGTGTGGGACAACAGTGCCTAAGATCTCTAACCCCTGCACTTTTGACCCAGCAACTCCACCAGCAAAATCAGTTGGAACCTATCGGTGGATTTGACATTATCGTAAAACATTTAGATGAGATTTACAGCCAATTCATCACTAACATTACCCCACCGGAGGCACTATGATAGAACTACTTACTAACCCTTGGGTCATCATCATCGTTGTCTTAAGTGTGGTTATCGGTAATATTGCGGCCCTAAAATATACCGCTAAGATGAAGTTTGATCATATGGATAAAAGTCGTGAGGATAAGTTGGACAAACTCAATGCTCTCGATAAACAGCGTCAAAATGAAGACGAAAATAACCGTAAAGATTGAAGGAGACTTAAGTTCTCTAAAGCTATCTTCACGATACACTGTCCACCCAAGTAATATTTGAGATGTAAATAAACCTCTCACATTTGTTAAATATTAGTGTAAAAAAACTGGTATTGTCTTTTCTATCATTTATAGTGCCGAGCAATTCGTAAATAGTATGACGATGAGCCCGAAACTTAATTCTTACAGCTTGATGCTGAAACTCAGCCTATTTAGTTGGCTGCTCGTTTCGTTTATGCCTGTAATCAATGCACATAGCAGCGCAGCAGGAGTTTGGGCATCACTCTGTACCATCAATGGTTTTCAACTGGTCAAGATTGAAGATGGCAACCTACAACCCCAGTATAGTAAACCGTGTCCGTTTGCTCATTTCTCCAACTTTCATCACTCTGAACTTCCAACAAATAGCCTTTCGACTCAACAAACACCAATCCCAGTAGAGGGCTATACTTACCTATCTTTAAACGTTCGTTTTAAAAACCCTATCCCACGAGCTCCCCCCTTTGACTTAAAACTGAATAACTTATTTCGTATCAATAAAACTATTTCGTAAAGTCACACGCTTCTTTCTATCTGATGCGGTCTTAGGACTGAAGGATAAATGGCGTTTTAAAAGGGAAGATTTCTTTGAACACCTTTACTAAAAATCAAACAATTGCAACTTCACGTCGTAAAAACCTCTATTTTCTCACTTGGCGTTGGCATTTTTATGCTGGATTATTTGTCGTACCTTTTATGTTGATGTTGGCTTTGACAGGTATCATTATGCTGTTCGATGACGAGATCGAGCAAGCTCGCTACAATGAGCTATTAACGGTGATCCCAGAAGCACATGTTATATCAATTTCTGAGCAACTTGCCGCGATACAAAACACCTATCCGGAGACGCAAGTCACCCAGTTTATACCTGCAACTCAGGCAGATTTACCCAACCGCTTTTCCTTACTTTTTAACGATGGTTCAACTCGAATAGCCATGGTTAATCCTTATTCTGGTGAAGTTTTAGGCTCGATAGATCGCAGTGAAAGCTGGTATGAATGGGCAAACAAGATTCACAGTACCTTATTGCTTGGTAAATGGGGGGACTACTTGATTGAGATTTCAGCCAGCTTGGGCATTATTCTACTGGTTAGTGGCATCTACTTATGGCTACCGCTGGATAATCCACGCAAGGCGAGTTTTCTCAAACTGCGCATTGGTCATGGTACACGAGTACTTTGGCGAGATCTGCACGCAAATTTAGGCGGGATATTCTCCTTGGTATTACTCTTCTTTTTGATTTCAGGTCTTGCTTGGACAAGCATTTGGGGAGGCAAATTGGTACAGGCTTGGAATACTTTTCCCACCTATTACACTTGGGGAGAAAAGCCGCAGTCAACGCTAACTTATGCCGATTTAAATCATGGCTCCGAAAAAGAAATGCCGTGGAGTCTGGAACAAGCCTCAGTACCGCAATCAAGCCATCATGGTGGAGGTGGCAAGACGATGTCTAGTCATTCTACCTTTAGCATTGATCAAGTTATTACCAAAGCCAAAAGCCTTGGCTTTACACAATATCGTATCGCCTTTCCACGTGGAAAAACGGGAGTTTATACCGTATCTGCTAATACAATGGCGGGAGATATAGTCGACCCACGAGAAGAACGCACTGTGCATTTTGACCAATACTCCGGAGCATTATTAACTGAAGTGACTTGGCAAGATTACTCACCCTTTGCCAAAGCTATGGCGGCAGGAGTTTCACTGCACCAAGGTGATCTAAGTATTTGGAACAAAATAGCGAACCTCCTATTTTGTTTTATCTTCATTCTTATCTCGATTACTGGAGTGGTAATGTGGTGGTTACGTCGGCCTGCGACTCAAACACGACTTGGTGCTCCACCTCGTTTTGAACAAGATGGTATATGGAAAGCTGGCTTAGCGACATTAGTGGTTATCGGTTTGGTTTTTCCATTGGCAGGGGGCACTATTGTGCTAGCTTTACTGATCGATTGGCTATTGGTCAGTCGATTCAGTAAGCAAACAGTCACATTGAGTTAAACAATTGAGTCTATCCTAGATAATTTCAAGACTCTCAAGTATACAAAAGGGATCATCCGATCCCTTTTGTATTTTTCAGCTTTAAAAACTCAAAGCGCTACTGTTTTACCGTTGCGGCTAAAACAGGCACTAATGACTTCAATAATGCTTCTTCGACAGGTTTACCAGAGGCATCTGTAACATTAATTGATGTACGGTTGCCTAAGTCACCAAGTTGGAAAGTATATTTACCTGATTTTAGGTCAATAGGCTCAACACCGATATCATTCCAAAATGCATCATCTGGGGAGGTGTATTTAGTCGTAACAATACCCTGAGATTGATGACGTTCCTCTACTTTAAAGCCCATCTTTGGTAAAATGCTTGGTATACGATCCCATGCAACATTGTATGGAGAACGAGCAATAATTACTGGTAAGCCGCTTCGATCTTTACCCATTGTCACTGGAATATGTTTTACCAAGTTTTGCGATTTTTGCTGTGCAAGTTCACGAGCGGTTTGATCATAACGCACCGTAATCAGGTTGGTCATGAGCACATTATAACGTTCACGGTTGAGCTCTGTCACAGGTTTAACCTGATTACCTTCACGCCAACCAATCAAATTAACTTTAAAGCCATGACGACCATCTTGATCAATTAGAGTTATTTCATACCGGCTGTCAATTTCAGTATCTTCGTCTGGTGACTCCCAAGATATCCAATCTGTTTCGAGACGATTATCCGCTTGATTGACCAAAGATGTATTTTTTTCCTTCAGCATCTCTTGAATCGTAAGCCAAACTTTATCGAGGTCATCCCGACTAAGTAACCAAAGTGTTACTTCACTATTCTTACTATGTTCGAGCCTTGCACCTGGTATCAATTCTAAAATTTGCTGAGGTGGACGAATATCAACATCTTGACCCGCGCCTCCCTTAAACTTCCCTTCTGGAATACGGTAATTAGGGTAGAAATGTGGTTGGGAATCTATCGCAAGCTTCCACTCTTTTAGAGCGGGTGTGTTCAAATATTCAAAGTCATCTTTAGCTTGACGACGCTGAGTTGCACCACCTGAACAGGCAGTCAATACGAATACAGCTAGTGAACTTAACACTAACTGGCTTGAAAGCTTCATTTAAACTCCTAAAAATACTGAAGACGAATATGTTCTCAGTATGAACTCAATCTTAGTAAATATCCGCGTCTGTTAACGCTTGTTCCACCGCGGGCTGCGATTTATAAGAAAGCTCGACCAAAGGAAGACGCAAACTACCATCTTCTATCAAACCAAGTTTATTTGCCGCCCATTTTACTGGGATGGGACTTGATTCAATAAAGAGCATTTTATGCAACGTCATCAAACGTTGGTTGATTGCTTCTGCTTGCTCAAACTTACCTTCGCTTGCTAAATGGAATATATCAGCCATGTCTTTAGCCGCGATATTGTTAGTTACAGAGATAACGCCATGACCGCCAAGTTTAACAAATTCTAGGCCCGTCGCATCATCACCACTTAGTAAGATAAAATCTTCGCCACAAAGTTCACGGTGTAGAGCAATTCTATTCAAATCTCCAGTTGCGTCTTTAAGGGCCACGATATTATCTAGTTTAGACAAACGAGCAACTGTTTCTGGAAGTAAATCTACCGCTGTACGTCCAGGCACATTATATAAAATTAGGGGAATATCACTCGCTTCAGAGATTGCTTTGTAATGTTGAAACAACCCTTCTTGAGTCGGTTTGTTATAGTATGGTGTAACACTAAGAAAGCCAGAAATACCCGAATCTGCTAATAGCTTGCTGAATGTTACCGCTTCATGAGTTGCATTCGCACCGGTACCCGCAATTACTGGCAGGCGACCATCGGCAAATTCCACCACTTTATGAACAACTTTTACATGCTCTTCAATCGTTAGAGTTGCAGACTCACCTGTTGTTCCTACAGCGACAATACCATCAGTGCCAGCCTCTACATGGTGTTCTACTAGTTTCTGCAAGCCATCAAAGTCTACCTCACCATCAGCTTTAAATGGTGTAATCAGTGCTACGATACTTCCTGAAAACATGTTTCTCTCCCTTAATTTAATCTATTTGCATGGTACTGTAATGCACTTGAAGAACACAAGTGTATAACGCCGTTTACCATACTTATTTGAGTGATTATTTCTCTTTGCCTCTACTAAAGTGATCTAATACATTCAGCTGAGAGTAATATAGCTTGAATATTGATTTGTCTAATTAATAAACAAAACATTTAAATTTAATTTAAAATAGCCAACCCCGCCACATTTCTTAGACATATCTGTGCTAACATCTTTGTTATTGTAGTAAAGGACAAGAAGCTCATTTATGAAGCAACATTTGGTACTTACAGCGATTGGAACGGATCGTCCAGGCATTTGTAATCATGTGATAAAACTCGTCACACAAGCTGGCTGTAACATTGTCGATAGCCGAATCGCTTTGTTTGGTAATGAGTTCACTCTCATTATGTTACTAACGGGTAATGCGATGCATATCGCTCGTGTAGAAACCCACTTACCCCTTCTAGGTCAAGAGCATAACCTGATCACAATGATGAAAAGAACCTCATCACACGAAGTTCTCGATAACAGCTATGCACTCGAGGTTTTTATAGAATCGGAAGACAAAGTCGGCTTAACAGAGAAATTCACTCAGTTTTTTGCAGATAAACACATTGGGATCGACTCCCTTAGTGCTCAGACGATCAATAAAGCAAAATTCCAACTAGATGCAGATCAATTTCACATCGCTATTACAGCATCCGTAAATGCTGAATGTAATCTGATGCAGTTGCAGGAAGAATTCAACCAACTTTGCCACACTCTGAGTGTACAAGGTTCTTTAAATTTTATTAAAAATACATTATAAGAAAAGGAAACAACTATGAATACGCTGACTGCAGGCACGCCAGCGCCCGCCTTCTCTTTATTAGACCAAGATGGCAATACCGTCTCACTGGGAGATTTAAAAGGTAAAAAAATTCTGTTTTACTTTTACCCAAAAGCCATGACCCCAGGTTGTACAACTCAAGCACAAGGTCTTCGTGATATAAAGCCTGACTTAGATGCACATAATGTTGTGGTTCTAGGAGTGAGTATTGATCCCGTTAAGCGTCTTGGTAAATTTATTGAACGTGACCAACTAAACTTTACGTTACTTTCTGACGAAGACCATGCTGTCGCAGAACAATTTGGTGTTTGGGGCGAGAAAAAGTTCATGGGCAAAGTATACGACGGCCTACATCGAATCAGCTTTCTTATCAATGAAGAAGGCGTCATTGAACACGTTTTCAATAAATTCAAAACTAAAGACCACCACCAAGTGGTTTTAGACTATTTGAATAGTAAGTAACTCGTTTACACAGCACTCTTCATAATAACTTAGCTCCCAATGTACCCAAGTCACCCCACGTTACTTGGGTATATACCTAATCACTTTAGTGACCAACTAACATTAAATATTTAGGCACTATACCGTTCAAAATATATATCCCCGAATTCATCGTCTTTTATTAATTTATTTCTCTAAATAAAATCCGTGAACTAAAAAATATTTTTAGGAATGACATCGAATTAAATTGGAATATTCATGAAATAAAGAATGCTTTTCTTTAAGTGCGTCTGTATTTCATATTTGGAAATATTTTTTCAATAACAATCTCACTAGAATGCCCTGCATATAAAAAAAGTGAGATTTATCTATATGGAAAACTACTGGCTAGAAAAGAAAAAAGGACTAAAAGAAAATGGTTACACGGTTATTGAATCGTTATTACCTGAAAACTTATGTGATGATTCTATAGACGCTATCTGTGAATTCATGCAAATGGATTTTCATGATAGGGCCACTTGGTATAAGAAAACACCACTCAACAGCAGTGGTTCTGTTCCTATGCACCACCACCCCGCTTTTTGGGCCGTACGCCAACATCCAGCTATATACCATGCCTTTGCCACTTTGCTTGAAGAAAGCAAGCTCTGGGTCACCATGGATCGTGCCGCAGTTAAAGTACCTTGTCGTTATGATCTACCACAATATGGTAATGACAAAAATAAAATGCATTGGGATTATGATGTCAGAACATTAAAAGCTCCGTGCTATCAGGGGCTCATTTATCTCGTAGATACAGAAAAAGAGCAAGGCGCGTTCGGCTGCATACCTAAGATCTATAAAAAAATCGTAAACAAGCAGATTGATGACAACTCTTTTTTTGATAGAAGTGAGGTCAATGGCTTATTTTTAGAAGACGTTTGTCATTTTGAAGACAGTGAAATTGAGCGTATCTCAGCCCCAAAAGGGAGCTTAATTATCTTTGATAGCCGATTGCCACACGGCAACGTCTGCACCCATCATAACCAGCCAAGGTTTGTCCAATTTATCACGATGTATAAAGCGGACAGCAAAGAACATGTCCCAGCATTACTGTACCAAACGAAACAGCAAAGAATCGAGTGCTATCAACAGTCAAGGCCACCGGAGTGGCTCAGAGGTTGGAACGGTCAATTAGATCCAGAGCCACACTCACCTTATCCTTTATCTGATCTGGGTAAAAAATTAGTTGGCATAGATAGCTGGTGATATTGAATGAGTACTTTACTGTTTGTCATCGAAGCCCGTGAAGGTAAAGGCATGGGGCATGTCTACCGCTCAATATCGATAATAGAAAAGCTGAAAAAGCATTCCGATATTCATGCTATTTTTTTATGTCATAAAGGGCAGACAATTATAAAAGAAATGGTAGGTTTAAATGCTACTCTCAATTTTAAACATAATAAAGATGAGGCATTGAGTTTAATAAAAAGCATCAAGCCAGATATGGTAATCAATGACTGTTTAGATAATGAAGCTTTTTATATTCGTGAGCTTAAAAAAATCTCCCTGAAAGTCATAAACATTGAAGATATCGGAGAAGGGAGTTTCTTAGCCGACAAGGTCATAAACTGCGTTTATAGCGACTGTGGTCAACACAATGCTCTTTACGGTGAAAAGTATATGGATATAAGGGATGCATTTCACCGAAATAAGCCGTTTGTCCAAAGGGATTCCGAATTCGTTAAAAATGTATTGGTTAATTTTGGTGGCGAAGATCCCAACAATATCACCATGAAAGTTTTAAGAGTCATCGCCAATTCCGATTACTTAAAGACGTTTCATTATACCTTGGCACTGGGTAGCAGATATAGAAGCCTTAATGAAGTCGAGGCATTTACCAAAATAAACCGCTTAAAGGTAGATATTAAGCTCAACACAGACTTAGCAACCTTAATGCCGCATGCCGACATAGCGGTTTTAGCCAATTGCAGAACTGTATTTGAAGCAGCCTTCATGCTTCTGCCCTCCGTCATTATCTCTGCGAATGCACGAGAGTGCCTACATACATTTTATCGAAAGGTTGACTTTCCATATTGTGGTAATGGGTTACTCATAAATAATGACATCATCGAACATAAGATTAGCCAGCTGATTTTAGATAAAGAATACAGAGCGCACATCATTAAAAACTTAGAGCAACTAGAAATTGGACAGGGCCTAGCGCATTTAGAATCCGAGATAATGACGATACCGAGATAGTTGCTATACCAAGATAGTTGCTATGCCGAAATAATTACTACGCCGAAATAGTTACTAGGCTGAAATAATTACTACGCAAACATAGCTACTATGCCCAAATAATCTCAACATACTTGGGTATATTATTTAAAACAAGGACGTTTTTATGAAACCTAATTACCCTCAATGGCCACAATTTGATCAAACGAGTGCGGATGAAATAGCACTCGCTCTCAAAAGCGGTAAAGTTAATTACTGGACTGGCACGAAAGGAAGAGAGTTTGAAACGCACTTTGCCAAGTGGTGCAGTACCAACTTTGCAATCAGTACCACCAATGGCACATCGGCCTTACATACCATAATTGGCAGTATGGATATTGGTCCTGGAGATGAAGTGATCGTCCCCTCTTATAGCTTTATAGCCACGTCTTACGCGGTATTACAGGCAGGCGCCATACCTAGGTTTTGTGATGTAACCAGTGATCATACTATCAACCCAGATCGCATCGAAGCTCTAGTAACGGAGAGAACCAAAGCGATCGTCGTCGTTCATTTGTATGGCGTAGTTTGCGACATGGACCCGATTAATGAGATAGCTGACAGGTATCAATTAAAAGTCATTGAAGATGCCGCTCAGTGTATCGGTGGCAAATATAAAGGTAACAAAGTCGGTACATTAGGTGATGCTGCTGCATTTAGTTTTTGTCAAAGTAAACATTTCACCACAGGCGGTGAAGGTGGAATGATTGTCACTGATGACGAGGGGCTGGCTTGGCGTTGTCGATCATTCCGCGATCATGGCTTTGATGTCAAACAAAAGTTAGCCTTGCTAGACATGGAAGAAAAGCAACCCTATATCCATGAAAGAATTGGTTATAACTATCGAATGACCGAAATACAGTCAATTGTGGGCATCAATGAACTCAATCGATTTGATGATTGGAATCTCGCTAATCGTAAAAGAAATGCCTTTATTTATGACGAGATTTTGAAAGATTCCAGCTTGATTGAAAGTTTACCTTTTAACTCTTCTGAAAGGGAAAACGCCTATTGGTTATACCCCATCACCTTAGTGACTTCGATTACTGAGCAGCAAACGCATCAACTATATAAAAGCTTAGTTGGACTAGGGATTCCTGTCACAAAAGTGCTATGGCCAGAAACATTCAAAGAGAATGTATATAGAAATCTTCAGGGCTTTGGTCAGCACGAGTTTCCGTTTAACTCGAGTGAATACCGCAATATAGAGTCGGTTAACTATACAGAAACCAGATGCCCAATGGCAAATTCACTATCAAAAAGAACTATTAACCTCCACTTGTACCCGACTTTGGAACCTGAACATATAGAAGGAATATCCCATGCATTTAAAGAGCTCTTAAATCAGTTAGAAGTCAGCTCCCTGTAATTAAAGGAATTATTATGTTTAATCTTAAAAAATATTTACCATTAATTCCTACAATGGGATTGTTTTGGCTTCTAGGTTTTAATGTAGGCACATGGGCGTCTCGATTAATATCAATAAAGGAAAATATGCTGATATCAGACGCATATTTAGGCTTTTTCTTACTTGCTGCGAGTTTGGGTGGGGTCATTGCCTTCCCTATTACCATCGCGACAATAAAATACTTAGGTGTAAGAAAAGCCGTTATCGTTCAGAGTATCGCCGCATCTTTACTGATTTATTTTATTATGAACACCCAGAACTACTTTTTAGCATTATTTTTTATGTTTTTAGAAGGTATCTGCTGTGCAGGGATCAATACCTCAATTAATCTGTTTGGTAATGACATGGAAAAAAAACATAAAATCAAATTTATGGCCCGATTCCATGCCACCTTTAGTCTAGGCTTAGCCAGTGCAGCACTATTAACCATGATTGTGATGAAATATATTTCTGAAGCGCTCTATGTTCATAGCTTAATCTCTGGTCTGATCATACTCACTATTATGATTTTATCAGTGGCAAAGCTACCAGAAATAGCAAGTGAAGGTAATAAGGAGAATAACGATGGAAGTCGTTTATTAAATATTAAAACCCTAACACTCGGTGGATTAATCTTATTTGCCACGATCGTCGAAGGCTCTATGCATGATTGGTCAACGATATACTTAAAAGATATTTTGCATATTGAAGAATCGATCGCCTCATCTGGACTATTAGTATTTTCTTTATCAATGTTTGTCGGCAGACTGTTCGCAGATAACTTTAGAAGCAAATACTCTGACTTTATTCTTATCTTTTCCGCAGGCCTCATTGTTGCATTTTCTCTTGTGACCAGCCTGCTTATTATGAATATTGCGATAACATGGCTTGCTTTTTCGGTAGTTGGTTTGGCGATCTCTTTTGTCCAGCCAAGTATTTATGCCATGGCTGCGTCAATGGGCACAGGCTCGCTTTCTATTGTTGCAACTTTTAGCTCCGTGGGTGGTTTTATGGGTCCGCCTATCGTTGGGTTCATCTCATCAAATTCATCGCTTTTATATGGAATGTATTTCATTTCTTTCTCGTCTCTGTGCATTTCTTTTATGGCATTTTTTCTACTCAAATTGAAACAGAGCAACACTTTAGTTAACGAAGGAGTTTAAAATGACCGTCAGTATTATCATACCTACGTACAACAATAAAAATGACTTAGAAAAAACAATACATTCCATCATCAATCAAAGTGTTGATACTTCAAATATTGAAGTCATTATCTGTGATGACGGCTCCTCTGATGGCACTAAAGCAATGTGTTTAAAATTCCAAAATATGATAAACATTCGCTACCTATACCAAGAAGATCAAGGTTTTAGAGCAGCGAAAGCTCGCAATATGGGGTTAGAAGCTGCACAAGGAGAATTTATTCTTTTTATTGATAGTGGTGTATTAATAAAAAGTGATCTGATAGAAACACATTTATCGAATTACGATGATGCAACCATCAATATTGGGTTTTGCCATGGTTTTGATGAGCACAGCATTATGAATAACGATTTTGAATCGCACATCGCCATGAACCAATTTGACACCCTTTTCATGAATCTATTAAATGATGAAAACAACCGCGATTGCCGATTCAAATTACTCACACACATAGGTCACTTTAGAGGTTTTGAACAATACCCATGGTTGTTCTTTTGGGGTGGACACTTGTTTGGCAAAAAGGAACATTTCCTTCAAGTAGGCGGTTTTGATGAGAAGTTTACTCATTGGGGAGGGGAAGATGTTGAGCTCGGCCTGCGCCTGCATCTGAGCGGAATTAAAATGTCGTTAAACTTAGATGCACATGCTTACCATATTCCACATAAGAAGGCGGATACGGCCTCAAAAGAATCAACGGTAAACAATTGTTTTTATATACACAATAAACATCAGCTAGATATTACTCATACTATGACTCAAAAAACATGGGAAGAAATAGTCGCAGAAGTGGATTAAGTTCGCCTTCTGAAATATCCATAGTTCATTGATTTGAATTTATTATATAAGAATAATCAAGGTGATAGTTTAAAATGGAATTTGCAAAGTTATTAAATAGGAATGTTACTGAACCTGACACTTATTTAATGTCTAAAAATATAGCCGAGCATAATGTCTTAGTCACTGGTGCAGGTGGAACTATAGGCTCCGAGTTGTGTCGAAAAATACTCAGTTATAACCCTAAGAGCCTTATTTTATTTGAACTCAGTGAATATAATTTATATTCAATTGAACATGAAATTAAAGCATATTTAGCTCAAACTGGGCAACAAACACCCATATTTGCAATTATTGGTAACATACAAAATAAAACGCACTTTGGCTCAGTTTTAGAAAAGCATAAAGTCCATACCATCTATCATGCAGCGGCACACAAACATGTCCCTATGGTAGAAAATAATATCGTAGAAGCTGTGAAAAATAATGTATTTGGTACGCTTTCTTGTGCTGAAGCTGCGATCGAACATCAGGTCGCCAATTTCACGCTCATCTCCACAGATAAAGCCGTAAGACCAACCAATGTCATGGGAGCGACAAAAAGACTTTCAGAGTTAATCCTGCAAGCTTTGTCGATACAACAGTCCTCCACCTGCTTCACCATAGTGCGTTTTGGGAATGTATTAGGCTCTTCAGGTTCCGTTATCCCTCTATTTTTAAATCAAATTCAAAATGGCGGGCCACTCACTGTCACTCATCCTGATATAACGCGGTATTTTATGTTGGTCTCAGAAGCTTCTGAACTGGTGATTCAAGCCAGTGCCATAGGCAACAGCGGGCAGGTTTTTGTCCTTGATATGGGAGAGCCAATAAAGATTCACGACCTGGCTAAAAATATCATTAAGCTCACCCAAACAAAGCAAGACATTCAGATTGTATTTTCGGGTTTAAGATCGGGAGAGAAGCTGTTTGAAGAGTTGTTAATTGGAGAAAACGCCAGTAACACCATTCATCCTAAAATTAAATCTGCGACTGAAGTGCACATTAAGCCAGAACGCTTAAATCAGATTCTAGCGTCTTTGAAAAAATATTGTCAGCTTATGGATAAAGACATGTTAAAAACCATTCTCCTGGCAATTCCAACAGGCTATAAAATTCCCAAACATCAAAAATCACCAACAAAAGCAGCAGAGCAAGTTTGTTCACATCATCACGATGGACAATCTCTCGAAGGTCATTGAGACGAGGTATACCAGTTAACCTCAAACCATTGGGTATGTCATCACAGGAGCGGCCATGTAGGATGAGTCTCGCCTCACTCTACATGGCAACATGCCATTTATGGCTCTACGATAGACTCTTGCTCTTCTGTACTTGGCAGAGCATTCCAAACCGCCTTAACTAAGGTCGCCAATGGAATGGCAAAGAAGACGCCCCAAAAGCCCCATAAACCACCAAACACTAATACTGCAACTATAATGGCGACAGGATGAAGGTTGACCGCTTCCGAGAAAAGGACTGGCACCAAAACATTGCCATCCAATGCCTGAATAATGCCATAAGCAACAAGCAACCAGTAAAATTGTGGCGTTAACCCCCACTGAAACAACCCGACAATCGCAACAGGAACCGTTACAGCAGCAGCACCAATATATGGAATTAACACAGATAGCCCCACAGCGACCGCCAACAGTGCAGAATAACGAAGGTCCAGTATGGCAAAAGTCACGTAACTCACACTACCAACAATCAAGATCTCAAGTACTTTTCCACGGATGTAATTTGAGATTTGTTCGTTCATCTCATGCCAAACTTTATTTGCTAACTTGCGGTTTTTCGGCAATACACCACTGGCCATATTCAGCATTTCTTCTTTATCTTTGAGCAAAAAGAAGACTAAAAGAGGGACCAAGATCAGGTAAACACCAAGAGTCGCCAAGCTCACTAATGATGCCAACGATCCTTTCACGACACTTTCACCTAAACCAATCGCTTTGTTTTTTGCATTAGTGACAAGGGTTTCAACAATTTGCAAGTTGGCCAGTTCAGGATAACGCTCTGGCAAAGTGGAGATAAACTTTTGCAGCCCCGCGTACATACTCGGAATATCATTCAGCAAGTTGCCAACCTGAGTCCAGATCGTTGGTACTAATCCAAAAATAGCAACCAGCATCAGACCAGTAAAAATTAATATCACCGTCACAACAGAGAAGGTTCGTGGCACACCAAGACGACACATTTTGGTGACAGGCCATTCAAGTAAATAGGCCAACACAATCGCAACAAGAAGCGGAGCAATGAGATGACCCAAAAAGTAAATAGTAATAAAACCAAATAAGAGAATGGCAACAAGACTTACAGCATGGGGATCTGAAAAGCGTCTTTTATACCAACGACTTACCATATCAAGCATTATGATGGCTCCTTATTGAATACTGTCAGTGTGAAATACCCAGATGCGGAGTGACAGCTAACTTTGTAGCCCTGAGCCAATAAATATTTTTCTATATCACGCTTAGAACTTGAGTCCACAATTTTTATCATCAGCTGTTGATGAACTTCGGTTTTAGAGTGGAACACGTTCACTATGTGACGCTTAGCCATTAACAAGGCCATAGGGCAACGCTGTTGACTCAAATCAAGTAACATAGATCTCATTGTCTTGCTCAGCACTTGTGATTGGATTGTATTGTAACGGCTTTTTAAGTTGGTGCTAGCTTTTCTCAGACAATTTAACGTCAGTAAAAAGCGGCCAAATCCCCTTTTTTGCCAATACATATCGCTCAGCATGAAACCAATCCATATGTTTCCTGTCTTATTAGAAGCACATGGTGTACGTTTACCACTCCCTTAAAAGTGAACGCTGATGCAAAAATATCAGTGCCAAGATGGCTGCAATGCTTGATTTATAGCAAGATCACTGACACCCTTCTGTGCGGCGAGGTAATTTGAGTACACACCTATCGCTCAGGACTTTGGAGAACCTTTTTTTTATATGCTAAAACGCTCCCGAACTCTGGTTACTTTGTCTCTTGCATTAGCAATGAGTGCGCAAGTAACCCATGCCAATCCGCTTAATCTTCCCGATATTGGAACAACAGCGGCCAGTACATTGACCATTGATCAGGAGCTGATTTATGGTGACGCCTATATGCGTATGCTTAGGTCCAGCAAACCCCTTGTTAATGATCCGACCATCAATGAATATATTGATACTTTAGGCCATCGTTTGGTCTTGAAAGCTGACGACGTAAAAACACCTTTTCATTTTTTTATGATTCAAGACCGTAACATCAATGCCTTTGCATTTTTTGGTGGTTACGTGGCACTACATTCTGGTTTGTTCCTTCACGCAAAAACAGAAAGTGAGCTGGCTTCAGTGATTGCCCATGAAATAGCGCATGTCACCCAACGCCACCTTGCTCGAAGTATGGAAGACCAGGCTCGCCGATCCCCTGCAAGTATTGCGGCATTAGCTGGCGGCCTGTTATTGGCTATCGCAGCACCTGAAGCCGGCATCGCTGCAATCACGGCAGCAACCGCGGGTAACATGCAAAGTCAAATCAATTATACCCGAGCAAATGAAAAAGAGGCTGACCGATTTGGTATCGCTACTCTGGCCAAAGCCGGTTTTGAAGCTCAAGCCATGCCGCGCTTTTTTAGTCGTTTGGCTGATGAATACCGCTATGCCAGCAAGCCACCACCTATGCTGTTGACTCACCCACTGCCAGAAGATCGTATTACCGATAGTCGAGCGAGAGCACGTGACTACCCTCCACTGCGTCTTCAGCCTTCAATCGATTATCACCTTGCCCGCGCAAGAATCATCGCTCGATACGCAGGTTTAGAGAGCCAAGCAGCACTAAGTTGGTTTGAGCGAACACAAAAGAAAGCACCAGCTAAAGCAGCTCCCTCTTTCAATTATGGCCGAGCATTGGTCCATCTGGACAATAAAAAGTTAACCAAAGCTGAGCCATTATTAATAGACTTGTTAAAACAAGATCCAAACAACCTTTTCTATCTTGATGCGATGTCTGATTTATACCTCGCTCAGCAACATCCTGAAAAAGCCATCAACATGCTTGAAACCGCACTAAAAAGTAATCCACAAAATAAAGTGCTGCTTATCAACTATGCCAACGCTTTACTCGAAGACAAACAAGATGCCAAAGCATTGAGAGTGCTTCAACGCTATACTCATGACCATCCTGACGATACCAATGGCTGGCAGCTCTTATCCAAGGCTAACCATGCCCTTGGTCACAGTGATGAAGAACTGGCTGCAAGAGCAGAGATTTTAGCTCTCCAAGCAGGATGGAATAAAGCGATTCAATACTACAGCGAGGCCAGTAAAATCGCCGAGCTAGGAAGCTTAAAACAAGCACGCTATGATGCTCGTATCGATCAGTTAATGATCCAAAGAGATCAATTTATGGCGTTACAATAACCCTATGGAGAAAACCATGTCAGTCGTTATTTATCATAACCCTCGTTGTTCCAAAAGCCGCCAGACTTTAGAGCTTCTTGAACAAAATGGTGTCCAACCTGATGTGATCAAATATCTTGATACGCCGCTTAATGTTGAACAACTTCAAACGCTTTTCTCACAACTGGGATTCACCCAAGTCCGTGATATGATGCGTACAAAAGAGACCCTTTATAAAGAACTCGAACTGGGCGCTTCATCTGTGACTGACGCACAACTATTTGAGGCAATGGCAACGCATCCAAAACTCTTTGAACGTCCTGTCGTTGTGGCCAATGGCAAAGCTCGGATAGGTCGCCCACCAGAGCAAGTACTGGAAATCCTATAGATGAACTGCCAGATCCTTATTTTGTACTTTAGCCGCCATGGTTGTACAAAACAGCTGGCCAGACAGATTGCAAGAGGGGTTGAATCAATCCCTCATTGCGAAGCCATGTTACGGACTGTAGAAAGTTTGCCTCCAGATACAACACCAGCATCTGAGCCGATAGTCACATTCGATGAGCTCAAAAAATGCGACGGCCTCGCGCTCGGCAGCCCTGTCTGGTTTGGTAATATGGCTGCACCTTTAAAGCACTTTTGGGATCAAACCAGTACTCTTTGGGTTCAAGGTGACCTCATCGATAAACCCGCTTGTGTTTTTACGTCCTCTTCCACCATGCATGGAGGACAAGAGACCACTCAACAAAGTATGATGACCCCCCTTCTTCACCACGGAATGATGATTTTAGGCATCCCCTATTCTGAACCAGACCTTCATACAACACGCTCCGGAGGGACACCTTATGGCGCAAGCAGTGTGGGTCACGAGTCAAGCCTTTCAAGTGAAGAGATTCGCCTTGCTCAGCAGTTAGGGAAAAGACTTGCCATTGCCGCCCAAAAATTAAAGGGCTGAATACAACTCAGGAAGATGACGACCAATGTCAAAGAAAATGGACTTTATACCGCTTGGAAAGCAGACACAAAACTACCGTTACTTAGCGCTCATCAGTAACTTAATGCTACTGTCTTGGGTCGCAGCTTGGCAACTTTGGCTATCACCTCACCCTCACATCAACTCAATTTCTCTCGCGATTGCTTGGTGCTTGCCTTTGATTCTGCCACTTCCTGGCATATTAGCGGGTAAGCCTTACACCCATGCTTGGGCCAATTTTATTCTTATGCTCTACTTCCTGCATGCTTTGACCATCCTTTACCTCGATGGAGGAGAGCGATGGTTAGCCGTTGTTGAGTTAGTTTTTACTTCACTCAGTTTTGTCGGTAATATACTATTCACGCGAGAACGAGGTAAAGAACTAGGGCTGCGCTTAAAACGGCTTTCTCAAGTGGAAAAAGAAGAAAAAGAAAAATTCCTGAGGTAAGTATACCCAAATGACCTCAAGGTGCTTGGGTATATTTAATAGAAAAGTAACTAATAAGTGCCAAAAGCCGTGAACTTGAGAATGACGCTACTACCTCTCGAAAATGTAAAAAGTCGCATAATGCGACTTTTTTAATCCTTTTTACACTTCAATTTGATGAGGCCTCTCAAAGAGCGACACTAACCACTACCGCGTTATGACGCTGTTGAAAGTGTTTGCCATTGGTAAAGCAGATCATAAGGAATTTGAGTTGACGGTTGAGATTCTGGAGCAGTCAGTCCCTCATCAACGGAAAGCTCTGAGGTGTCAATGGTTTCTAAGTTATTGACGGCCTCTGAAGTTACGTTCTGTTGCGGTTGCTCAGTATCAGGTTGCTTCACCTCCATCATCGACAACTGCGCGATGGCTGAAACTTCTTGTTCAAAAGCTTGTTTTGAAGCCAACAGATCGACCGTTAAGATAATGCCATCATCTTGTACATGTTTAATTTCTGTATCGGAAACAGAACTCAGCTGTTTCATGGCATTTTCTAGGCGGAAAAAGTCCATTGCAGAGGAGATATTCACCACCTTCACGTCAATCGATTTTGCATCATTCGTCACAACGACCGCTGTTTTCTTAGCATAGTAATCGACCAACTTATCAACGATAGCTGTTATTGCATTTTCACCAGAAGCAGAACCACTTCTAGACCACTGAGTGGATTCTGATAAACGACCTGGCAATTGATCATATAAAGTCCAACGAAAAGAGTCACTTTGGGCTCGCACCACTAAAACCGCATCAACTGGATAGCGTTGACTCGCTTGACCAATCGACGATACAAAGCCCCCCCATATATCTGAAGCATTAATACCCGTCACATCATCAAAATCACCAATAGGCAAGGTAACAGGTAACCCTCTCATCACTGCCGCTTTCTGCAGTGCCGATGCGTTTTTTGATTCTGAATGTTCCCAAACGATGGCTCGGTCGTAGTTATTTTCTTCTACCATCCAAACTAAAATATTGGCTCGGTTTGTTGACCACAGTGGTAATTTAGCTTGCGTAAGCAGTGAACGAATTTGATCACCATTAAAACGCATTTTCATGCTTCTTTCGCCGTTGATTTCATCATAGCTAAGCTGAGAGACATAACCAGAGCTGGACTCCAAAGCTTTCACAATCGCTGGGTTAGTCAATGAGGATTCATTGCCCGTAGAACGCACAATGATTTCTTGCATCGCTTTCTGACGAGCAAGATCTTCACCCTCCTTCTGATCTCCATCAATGACGATCTCTGCTTGATAAATATCAACCTGAGTTAAAGCGAACACAGGCAAAGATAGACAACTAATTAGTAATAAAGCTAAGTAGCGCATAGTTTTTATGACCCTTAAAACAAGATACTTCATGATAAGCACCTATCTGCTTGAGTACAAGCAAGGAGAGGTCAGATACCACAATCCACAAACAGAATTAGGAGTTAGTATGAATGCGTTTAAGTTCGGTGGTCCAGCAAGAGGATCTGCATAACACCTAAGTGCCATCAAAATGCTTGATTCCGACCAAGTTCACTTGGATATCAACTAAAACAAAATTCAACCCAAAAAAGAGCAGCAACCCCCAAGTCAAATACTCAAAAAATGAATAGGTTTTTAAACACTCTAAATTATTGATACTAAAATCAACTTAATCGTAACACAGAAATTAAGCTTTTGTATGAGCCGAATGCTGTCAGAGTATCGATTGCAATCGCTGATTAACATCGATAATATTCGCCGGATTTTCCTGCTTATCTTCAACTTGGTAATTTATTATGAAAAATGCATTACAAGGCGCTCAAATGCTCTTTGTTGCTTTTGGTGCGCTTGTACTGGTTCCCCTTTTGACCGGTCTTGACCCAAACGTTGCCCTTTTTGGTGCCGGTCTTGGCACACTCCTCTTCCAACTCCTCACTAAACGCTCCGTTCCCATTTTTCTTGCTTCTTCTTTTGCGTTTATTGCCCCGATTATGTTCGGAATTCAAACTTGGGGTATTGGTGCCACCATGGGTGGACTGATGGCAGCTGGCTTTGTCTACATCATCTTGGGTTGCATCATCAAAGTGCGTGGCGTCGGTTTTATCCATAAGCTTTTGCCACCTGTTGTTGTCGGTCCAGTGATTATGGTAATCGGACTTGGCCTCGCTCCTACTGCTGTTAATATGGCGATTGGTAAAACAGGCGATGGTACGGCGCAATTGATCAATGGTGACGCAGCGATGGTTATTTCTGCTGTATCGCTGATCACGACTGTAACACTGAGTGTCTTCGCGAAAGGCTTCCTTAAATTAGTGCCTATTGTTGGCGGCATTCTTGCGGGTTATGTGACTTCCCTATTTTATGGAGTGGTTGACTTTACCCCTGTCACTGAAGCCGCTTGGTTTGCTTTACCGAACTTCACTACGCCAGAATTTAATATTAATGCCATCCTATTTATGATTCCTGTTGCGATCGCACCTGCAGTTGAACACGTCGGTGATATGCTAGCAATATCTCATGTAACAGGTAAGGACTATCTCAAGAAGCCAGGCCTACACCGTACCATTGCAGGCGACGGACTGGCGACAATGGCAGCATCGATGCTGGGCGCGCCACCCAATACAACCTATAGCGAAGTGACTGGAGCAGTTATGCTGACCAAAGCATTTAACCCTGTCATCATGACATGGGCAGCTATCACTGCGATTGTTCTGGCTCTTGTTGGTAAACTTGGTGCGATACTGCAGACCATCCCTGTTCCTGTAATGGGCGGAATTATGATCTTATTGTTTGGCTCAATTGCCACTGTTGGTCTCAATACTCTGATTAAAAATAACGTTGACCTACATAAATCACGCAACCTCGTGATTGTCGCCGTTACTCTTGTCTTCGGTATCGGTGGGATGGCATTTGGTATTGGTGAATTCAGCCTACAAGGTGTTAGCTTATGTGGCATTGTCGCGATTCTGCTTAATATCGTGTTACCACATGACTTAGGCGAAAACCACGTCGTCGATAATGCTCAAATGGAAGAGTAATTCTGAAAGGCTCAGATACGAAGTGTCTCCTTGCGTGAAGTACTTTTTGAGTCAAGTACTCCCCTCGTAAAAGTAAGATCCCCACAGAGCCACCTTTTCACAAAAACAACAAAAAAGGCTTGGTCATTTCCCACCAAGCCTATTTATTCTCTGTAATTAAAGTGGATTTGACCAAACCTGAATTAACCCGAAAGTGTCAACGATTTGGTCAACTTGCTTAGTTATTAGAGTAATAAAAAGTTATAGAGTACCGAAGATCTTATCACCCGCATCACCAAGACCAGGAACGATGTAACCTTTGTCGTTAAGTCTGTCGTCAATCGCTGCCGTGTAAACCTCAACATCCGGATGGTTTTTTTTAAGTGCTTCAAGGCCTTCTGGCGCAGCAACAAGAACCAGTACTTTGATTGCTTGGCACCCTTTCTCTTTTAACAAATCAATGGTAGCAATCATTGAGCCTCCCGTCGCTAGCATTGGATCGACGACAAGAGCAATGCGCTCATCGATATTTGATGCAAGCTTATTAAAGTATGGCACTGGCTCAAGAGTCTCTTCGTCACGGTAGATACCTACAACACTGATACGTGCGCTTGGCATATGCTCAAGCACGCCATCCATCATACCTAGACCTGCACGCAAAATTGGTACTACAGTAACTTTTTTACCCTTAATTTGATCTACTTCTACAGGACCATTCCAACCTTCAATGGTTACTTTTTCCGTTTCAAAGTCCGCAGTTGCTTCGTAAGTAAGTAGGCTACCGACTTCTGTCGCTAACTCACGAAAACGTTTTGTGCTGATATCACCTTCTCGCATTAGACCAATTTTGTGTTTTACTAGAGGGTGTTTCACTTCAACAACTTTCATTTCCATCTCCGGCTTAGTTGGCAATATTTAAATAAACCTTCAGATTATACATGATTTCCTAATTAATATCATGAGACACAGCAAAAGAAAAAAACCAACGCAAACGTTTGCTATATACATTTAAGCACTGTTAGAATAGCGCCGATTTCATATCCAACATTACAAATCGAGGACTTCCCAGTGAGTGGTAATAACTCTTCTCTTAGCTATAAAGATGCTGGTGTTGACATTGATGCAGGCAATGCACTTGTCGACCGTATTAAAGGTGCTGTCAAACGCACGCGTCGTCCAGAAGTCATGGGTGGGATCGGTGGCTTTGGTGCCCTGTGTGAATTACCGACTAAATACAAACAACCCGTTTTGGTATCAGGTACAGATGGGGTCGGTACCAAACTGCGCCTAGCGCTGGATATGAACAAACACGACACGATCGGTGTTGATCTAGTAGCCATGTGCGTCAATGATCTTATCGTGCAAGGTGCAGAGCCTTTATTCTTCCTCGACTACTACGCTACGGGTAAATTAGACGTAGACACCGCTGCGGATGTGGTTTCGGGTATCGCGGATGGTTGTGTTCAAGCTGGCTGTGCACTTATCGGTGGAGAGACGGCTGAAATGCCAGGTATGTATGAGGGCGAAGATTATGATGTCGCAGGATTCTGTGTAGGTGTTGTAGAAAAAGAAAGCATCATCGACGGAACCAAAGTATCGGCGGGCGACGCTCTGATTGCCGTAGGTTCAAGTGGCCCGCACTCTAACGGTTATTCACTGATCCGTAAGATTCTCGAAGTCTCTGGAGCAAATAAAAATGAAGAGCTTGCAGGGCGAACCATTGGTGAGCACTTGCTAGAACCAACTAAAATTTACATCAAATCTGCTCTAAAAATGATTGAACAGCATGATATCCATGCGATTTCTCATATCACTGGTGGCGGATTCTGGGAAAATATTCCACGTGTTCTACCTGAGGGAACCAAAGCCGTCATCAATGGTAACAGCTGGGAATGGCCAATCATCTTCAAATGGCTACAAGAGAAAGGCAATGTGACCACGCATGAAATGTATCGTACATTCAACTGTGGCGTTGGCCTGATCGTTGCCCTACCTAAAGAACAAGCTGATACTGCAGTTGCTCTGCTTCAAGAAGAAGGCGAAAATGCATGGGTAATTGGTGAAGTTGCCAACGCACGAGCAGATGAAGATCAAGTTGAGATCCAGTAATACTCGTTTGAGAAGCCCTCTCTATGAGGGCTTTTTTCATCAGCTTAAGTCAATCATTGGTTGTTAGAGATATACCAAAAAATCGTTGAGGATAACCACTTTTCAACTTTTGCGCTGGAATAACTCCTACTCTATCCATCGTCATCTTTAATCATGAATTCACACAAATTATAATAACCCGCAGACTCAACATCATGAAAAAAATTGTCGTCCTTATTTCTGGTAGTGGTAGTAACTTGCAAGCCATTTTAGACGCTTGTCAAAGCTCTATACCAAATGCCCAAGTCTCCGCCGTTTTCTCCAATAAGTCTGACGCATACGGACTTGAAAGAGCAAAACAATCTGGCGCAGATAGCCACTTTATTGATCCTAGACAGTTTAACGCTCGTGAAGACTTTGATACCGAACTGATGGAGCAAATTGACTCTTATCAACCCGATGTGGTTGTCTTAGCTGGCTATATGCGAATCCTAAGCCAGTCATTTGTTGCGCATTATTCGGGTAAAATGATCAATATTCACCCCTCTTTATTACCAAAGTATCCCGGACTCAATACCCATCAACGAGCCATGGATGCACAAGACAAAGAACATGGCGTCAGTGTACATTTTGTAACGGAAGAGCTCGATGGTGGCCCTGTCATTCTTCAAGCGAAAGTGCCTATTTTTGCTGACGATGATATTGCTTCCTTAAGCGCACGCGTTCAGACACAAGAACATCAAATCTACCCTCTTGTGGTTAAATGGTTAGTCGATGAACGACTGCAAATGAAAGACGGTAAAGCTTGGCTAGATGATACCGAGCTCGGTATTCACGGCTATGCTGCCGAGATATAATTACTCTTGACGCCTTAAACGACACATCCGAATCTAAAGGCGGGGCACATGGCTCGCCTAGATTTATCAACTTTTGAGCTTCAAATCATCTAAGTTCCTTCAAACTTGATATTCTTTTATAGCACATCCACATTATCAAAGCTCTTCTAGCTCACTCTTAGCGTTATTGAGACCTTATAATATCATACAAATTAGGAACACTTTTACTTTCATCTTATAATGCTATTAAAATATCAAGGAGAACAATAATGCCGATATACAAATTATTAAACAATGAAATTGAGAGTTCTGTAAATGAAGGCATCATTAGCACCATTTCAGTATTTAAAGGTTCAGCTCCAATCGAACAGTTAGAACAAAGAATATTGAAAATAATCAATCTAAATCCATGGATTGGAGCTAGATTGATTAATGGAGAAGAAGGCGAGCTTGTTTTCATTACTCCAGAAACTATCGATTCTTTTCTTACATATTTCGAAGTGTTTGATATCGAAAGACTCATCAGTGGCGAAAAGAGTATTTTAAATCTTATTAATATAATAGAAAAAGGCCTAAACCAAGAAGTTATTGATAAACTTTATGTTTCTCCGATTCAAGAATGTATTGAGCGAAACACGCCATTAATAAAGTTCAGTCTAGTTCAAGATATTCCTAATAACGAATTCGCTATTATATTTTCTATGAGTCATGTTATGGGCGATGGTGAGAGCTATTATAATATTATTAATATGTTAAGCTTTAATGAAGATATAAATAAATTAAATTTTGAAAGAAACACAAAGTTCTCTAGAATGCTGTTAGAAAGCCAAGAAAATACAAATGAAAAAAACAAGAAAACATTCATTAAAACTATAAATTTAGATTTGGTTAAAAGAGTTAAAAACGAAATCAACTCTTCACTAAAAAATAGCTGGATTTCAACCCATGATGTTATTTCTTCAATGTACTTTAACTCTGTAAATAATTACTACTCTATTTATCTTGTTAATGCTAGACCTCATCTCGAATATCTAAGTAAAGCAGATGTAGGAAACTATACTTCTTTCCTTGTATTCATATCCGGAAAAGATTTAAAAAGTCAAAATATACGTATGGCCATTGAAAAGTATAAAAAAGGGCCTGAAAATCATGAAAACTGGATTAATTTTATTGATCAGCCTAAAGGTGAAAAAACAGTAGCTCTACTTACTAGTTGGGTTCAAAATTATAAGCAACTTAATTTAGGCCAAAGCACCTCATATATTAGCCACCAACCACTAAACGCACCTAGTCACCAACCGGAATCAGGACGAAATGTAGATAACATTGCCATTTTATATTGTTCCGATGCTGCTACGTGGAAGCTCCTATGCTTTTCTACTCAGTCTGAATGGTTAAAAGATAATCCTTTGTTTTTAGAGTAAAGCTCTACCTATTAACTTAGCGGGTTTAAGATCCAAGATAAACATACTAGCTGCAATATAACACAAAGGCTCAGACTACGCCTATCAGCGACTTTAGGATAAACTTCATTAGAGTACTTCCTTGAATGAGTAATAATGGTGTTTGATCGTTAACTTTTGGGTTGAATAGGCAAACAGATTTGACTAATCAACTCGGTATCAGGAAAGAGTAAAGGTGAATTATCAAACACAAATATAGAAGGCTGACCAGTCCATTCCCACTCCGTGTTCGGCATCCACTCGTTTAAAATATACTGTATTGCATATGAAATGCCATTAGGCTCTCTGGGACCAACGTAGGTTAGTACTGCAAAACTACCACCAGGAAGCATTGCTGAAGAAATACCTTCATCATTCGGTGCAATGTCACCTTCAAACGGAATGCAGTGTTCACAAGTGTATTCCGACTCTTCGACTTCTAGCGGATTAGCATTTGGGATGACAAGTAGTGGAAGAGATTTCAATTTATCTTCGGTGATATAATTATTATCAATCAACCAATTTACAAGTTTATCAAAGGTTTTTAAGCCTTCGAAGTAAAAACCTCTATGGGTAATAACCGCACATTTTCTTTCAGGATATTGAAAAACATTGACATTATATTGAAGTTTTCTTGCTGGGATATTGACAGCCAACTCTCGGGCCCATTTTGACCAATTAGGCTGAGTTCGAAATGCTTTAGGGGTCTGAGAAAAAACACGAGTAAAAGCTCGAGTGAAAGCTTCTGGGCTCTCAAAACCTGCTGACATAGCCACATCAATAATTTTAAGGTCACGACGGTAAAGTAACTCAAAAGAAGCACGTCGTAAGCGAGACAGTAAGATATAACGATGCGGTGTAACACCAACAAGTGATTTAAAAACACGCTGAAAATGGTATTTAGATAACTCGGCAACGTCGCTTAAATCTTGTAGTGAAAAGTCCTCATATGGCTGATCTTCAATAAAGTAACAGACTCTATTTATTTTTTCTTCGATACTGCTTATTGCCATTATTTAACTCACTAGAAAGTACTCTGAAAATTATAGCAGTATCGATTTTTACCGCAATTCAAATTTATTATTTTGCATTTTAACTCGCCAAAAAAGTACAAGTTAGAGGAATAAGTTACGCACTTAAACTCATAAATACTTAAATGATATTCCATAAATAATAAAAATAATTTAAGTCAATTATTTTATTTTCAGGTGAAATATAAGAAAAATCACTTTATAGCGTCTTCATTTATCTTTTAAACTCAGACGCTTATTTATTACCCTTAATTAATAAAGGTTATTTAGGGATAAAGTTTTATATTAACGGTTCAACTGGAGCTTGGTTTCCTGGTTTAGGTTCTGCAAATGGTACGTTTACCAAGTCAGCAGCATTGTTAAAAATCATCTTACCGAAATGGAACAGACCAAACTCACCCGGTTTCATCCTATGCCAGGTTTCATCACCAGTTAATGGCTGTGTTGCGATAACCGAAACGATATCATCAGGCGTTGTTTCTTCCTGGAAGTTAATTGCTACATCCTCATCAAGCAACGATGCTTTGCCAAAAGGTGCCCGTCGTGTAATCCAATACAAATGGTTTGTGCAGTAAGTCATAACAAACTCACCATTACTGAGTAACATATTGAAAACACCTTTCTCTCGTAACAGATCGCAGCACTGTGCAAGAAAAACAAACACAGCTTGCATATCCTGAGGTGGTTCTGGAAATTGGTCTTCCATTTTTTTTAGCAACCAACAAAAAGCTTGTTCGCTATCTGTTTGTCCTACTGGACGATGACGGCCAGTGGATAAGTCTTTATAATCTACCAATTGTCCATTATGTGCAAAAGTCCAATAACACCCCCATAACTCCCTAGTAAACGGGTGAGTATTTTCAAGGCATACTCCTCCCCGATTTGCTTGGCGAATATGGCTCACAACTGCACAGCTTTTTATAGGATAGTTTTGCACCAGCTGAGCCACCATAGAATCACAACTAGGGTTAGGATCTTTAAAAGTACGAAATCCTTTACCTTCATAAAAGGTAATTCCCCATCCATCTCGATGTGGTCCCGTACGTCCACCACGTTGCATCAGCCCTGTAAAACTAAAACAAATATCTGTCGGTACATTAGCATTCATACCAAGCAACTCACACATAGCTAACGAAACTCCTTACTAAAAAACATCATCGTCAACATAGAGGTAAATATTTATCATTCCATCTCTTTTTCAATAAGTTGGATAATGATGTGTATGATTTTAATATGTATTTCTTGAATCCGGTCAGCGTAGCCAAAATGAGGAACACGAATCTCAATATCAGCGAGGCCAGCCATTTTACCGCCATCTTTACCGGTAAGTACAATGGTCTTCATTCCTTTAGCGTGTGCGGCTTCAATTGCCTTAAGGATATTGCTGGAGTTGCCTGATGTAGATAATCCGAATAACACATCGCCTTTGCGACCTACCGCTTCTACATAACGAGAAAAAACATAGTCATAGCCAAAATCGTTGCTCACACAAGACAAATGACTCGGATCCGAAATCGCAATACCTGCATAACCCGGACGATTCTCACGATAACGTCCAGTGAGTTCCTCTGCAAAATGCATGGCATCGCAATGAGAGCCACCATTTCCACAAGATAATACTTTGCCATCTTGTTTGAACGAGCTCGCAATCAGTTTTGCTGCTTCTTCAATTTGTGCGATGTTACTTTCATCGCTTAGAAATTTATTCAGAACCTCGGCTGCTTCGTTTAGCTCGCTTCTAATCAGATCTTGGTACATAAGATGCTCTCTTTAATATTCTGCTACATAAATACATGTTCGTATTGTCTTGCAAACGGGGACTAATGCGATGTTCACATCAACCAGCCTTTTTAGAGTTTACCCAAAAATGAGAATTAGTGTCGATAGAGAACCAAGATATTTAAATCGATGACAATAATAAACTTGATAAATTGATGATAAAACCACCACTTACCTCTCAGTTTTCTAATTTAAATTCCACTGAGATCACTTTTTAACCAATACAGCATTTTACATTTATTTAATACTTTGGTTACAATTAAGGAGAACTGGTTAGACCTCTTACCTAAAAACAGACGTATAACGTATACAGTCTGAAAAGGAAAAATGTATGGATATTTTGCTCTCAATTATCGCGATGACTTCCGTTTTAAGTATCACGCTATATCACAGAACATCGCTCATAAAATCTGTCAGCTTGCTGTTTGCTACCATGCTAGTGTTGACTTTTACGGGTTTAACTGGCTTCATCGGTTGGGCTGTTTTTACCTTAGCTATTGTTGCATTAACAATACCTAACATCCGACAGTCTCTGATTAGTCGTAAAGCATTAGTTATGTTTAAAAAAGTACTTCCTGAAATGTCTCAGACAGAGAAAGAAGCATTAGATGCAGGTACTGTTTGGTGGGAGGCTGAACTATTTAAAGGTAAACCAGAGTGGCAAAAATTACATGCGATACCCATGCCTAACTTAAGCGAGGAAGAAAAGGCTTTCCTCGATGGTCCTGTTAATGAAGTTTGTGCGATGATCAGCGACTTTAGAGCTTCTCATGAACTGGCTGACTTACCGCCAGAGGTTTGGCAATTTCTTAAAGACAACAAATTCTTTGCCATGATAATCAAAAAGAAATATGGCGGCCTAGAGTTTTCAGCTCTTGCACAATCAATCGTTTTGCAAAAGCTTACAGGTGTTTCTGGTGTACTTTCTACAACCGTTGGCGTACCAAATTCATTAGGTCCTGGTGAACTTCTGCAACATTACGGTACTGAAGAACAAAGAAACTACTACCTTCCTAGGCTCGCTCAAGGCACCGAAATCCCATGTTTTGCTCTTACAAGTCCCGAAGCGGGTTCTGATGCTGGCTCTATTCCTGATTTTGGTATTGTGTGCAAAGGGGAGTGGGAAGGTAAAAAGGTACTTGGAATGCGCCTAACATGGAACAAGCGTTATATCACGCTTGCTCCTGTTGCAACTGTGTTAGGTCTAGCGTTTAAATTACGAGACCCTGAAGGACTTCTCGGCGATAAAGAAGATCTCGGAATTACTTGTGCCTTGATTCCAACGAACCTTCCCGGTATTGAAATAGGTAATCGCCACTTCCCTCTCAATATCCCATTCCAAAATGGACCAACATGTGGCAAAGATATATTTGTTCCTATAGATTTTATTATTGGCGGTCAAAAAATGGCAGGCCAAGGTTGGCGCATGCTAGTCGAATGTCTATCTGTTGGTCGTGGTATTACCCTCCCTTCAAACTCTACTGGCGGTATTAAAACTGCCGCACTTGCAACAGGTGCCTATGCAAGAATTCGTCGTCAATTCAAACAGCCGATTGGGCACATGGAAGGTGTTGAAGAGTCTTTAGCGAGATTGGGGGGTAACGCCTATGTCATGGATGCAGCGAGTAACTTAACTGTCGCGGGTATTGTTCTAGGCGAAAAGCCATCCGTGATTTCTGCTATTGTTAAATATCATTGCACACAACGAGCCCAGCAAAGTATTACCGATGCGATGGAAATCGTTGGTGGTAAAGGAATCTGTATGGGACCTTCTAACTTTATAGCCAGAGCATATCAAGGTGCTCCAATTGCGGTAACAGTAGAAGGTGCAAATATTTTAACACGTTCAATGATCATTTACGGACAAGGTGCGATTCGTTGTCATCCATACGTATTACAAGAGATGAGCGCTGCTTATTCTGATGCCAGTGATGCTGTTGAAAAATTTGATAAGGCGCTAGCAGGTCATCTTATTTTTACTATGAGTAACTTCGTGCGTAGTATTTGGCTTGGACTTTGCGATGGCTTCGGTTCAGAATCGCCAACCAAAGACATTACCAAGCGTTATTATCAACAACTCAACCGCTACAGCGCTAATTTAGCATTGCTATCCGATATTTCCATGGCAGTATTGGGAGGTTCACTGAAACGTAGGGAACGCCTATCTGCGCGTCTTGGTGATATCCTCAGCCAACTTTATCTAAGTTCTGCCGTTCTTAAACGTTTTGAACAAGATGGACGTCCAGTCGAGGATCTTCCTATGGTTCACTGGGGCTTACAGGACAGCTTAAAGCAAATTGAAATAGCCATTGATGAGTTCTTAGCCAATTTCCCAAATAAAATCATCGCTCGAATGCTGAAAGTCATGATTATGCCGTTTGGCCGAGTTCGTAAAGCTCCCAATGACAAATTAGACAGTCAAGTCGCTCACATTTTACAAACACCTTGTGCAACTCGTTCTAGGATTGGTAGAAACCAATACTTAGAACCTACTGAGTTCAATACTCCAGGTAAAATTGAGCTCGCTCTAACTGTAGTTTTACAAGCCGAGCCTATTTTTGAAAAAGTATGCCAAGCACAAGGGAAGCGCCTGCCATTTATGTGCTTAGATCGTGTTGCAGAAGAAGCATTAGAGCAGGGAATAATTACCCCGCAAGAGGCTTCCCTGTTAAAAGAAGCAGAACAACACCGTTTAGATACAATTAATGTCGACGACTTCGAGTCAGGCTTGCTTGCAGCAAAGCCATCTTATCCTCAGATGGGTAATGTTGCCTAGGGGAACACTCGACAAAATCAAAAAGTACCATCACTAAACGGGAGTCATCGCTCCCGTTTTTCTTCGATTAAAGATACGATTATTGATTAGCCTGTACAAAGAACTTTTTCGTCATGCCGTGGCTTTTCGGTGAGACAAGACGATAACCCAGTTTTTCATAAAACAAAGGCTCGTCAGCAATCATAGAAACATAAGAACCTTCCATCACAGCCAAAGACAAATAGCCATCAATATATTCCATCACTTTTCTGCCAAGCCCTTGCCCCTGATAGCTCGGAGAAACAGCTACATCGACAATTTCAAAATTACAACCACCATCACCAACGACCCGCCCCATCGCAATTAATTCACCTTCTTCCCTAATTGATATTGCATATAACGTATTGGGCAGACCAGCTTGTGCAGCCTGTAAAGACTTTGCCGATAGCCCTGCCTTCATACGCATCGCACAGTATTCTTCGGGGGTGGGAACTTTCTCTTCAAATACGATCGTCATCATGCACTCTCCATTGTGTTAACCACTGAAGAATACAAAAACATAATGCATTGATAAACAATAAAAATGACACCTTATCCCCAAGCAACCTCAAGCTGTTTGATTCAGCGAGACAAACTTGGCTTGCGTCATGACTGGGCCAAGCTTATTTCTTGGGGACAGCCAATTGCATTTCTGGGGTCGTTTCTCGTTTTGTTTTAAGTTTGCGCCATAGCAGCCAAAAGCCAACAATCATCAATAAAACAACGACATTACCAACGGCAATCATAATCAGGCTGGCTTTACGCTGTGACTCACGCTCTGCGATAATACGCTGCTCTTCGGCAAGGCGTCTTTGTTCCGCTAATTCCGCTTGCTTTGCTAAACGGACTGCTTCAATGTCGACTTCTTTAACCACACTAAAGGTTTGTTCTGGTATCGGAAAAGATAACGAACGCTGCGTTGCTAGATCGGTTGCAAAAATGTCACCGTACCACGCGTACTTACCAAACTCCTGATTATTACCCATCTGCAATGTGGTTTTGGTTCCTTCGGCCGACACTTGACCTTGTGAGTAATGATGTGAACCATCCGGTGCAGTTTCAATAATGTTAGCCACTATAGATCCAGGTGCAATAGTCCCTACTTCACCTCGAATAACCAATTGATGAGCCTCACCGGGTTGGCGAGCTTGAATAAAAGTTCGCGAAACTGGGGAAGGATAAACGAGCACAGTTTGTTCTTGCGCACGCAAAAAAACACCATTACCAGAGGTAATCCGTACACGATATTTTCCTGGTTCAACATTCACGGGCAGTTGAACAGTAAAAATACCATCCCCCGATTTTTCATCCAGTTCTCGTCCATCGTCATTGAATGTCCCAATAATCAGCGGCAACGGACGATCTTCTTTAGATAAATCATCTTCGTTATCGACAAACTTGGTAAAGGAAACTTTTAGATTGACTCGGTCTAGAAAATCTCGCAGCACTAAAGGTTGATTGTTGGATGTTAAACGAGCAGTAAACTTTAATGCTTCATTATGATAAAGCGTTTTAGGCAAAGTATCCGTTTCCAATTTGAGGTGAGAGATCAAACGAATGTTATTTTTCGGCGTGACTTTGCCGACCGCTTGCCATGGTCCAGGCATAGGATCAACAACAGAAATAATATCGAGTGATGGCTCCTGATACCAGCGAATTTGCTTATTATCAGCACTTTCTGCGTAATACTTTTTACCATCTGGACGCACTAAAACAACAGGCTTAGAGGGCTGCTCACGATAAACCACAAAGGTGATCTGCTCAATGGTTGGGTCAACTCTAAAGCGGTTATCTAGCAAAGACATTGCAGATTCACTAGAAGCCAATGACACACCACTCCAGATTGCCAAGACAGCAACCGCAAACATTCTCAACATAGCCTCTCCTATTGATGCCAGATACAGTCACTCACCAGATCTAATCTTTTGTGGTGCGCCTCTACTTCATCGGCTGTTGCATGCAAAACCTTTAGAGATTTTCTGCCTTCAACACGACGAATCTCTTCAACTCCACCTTGTTTGTTAGCATTAAATTCCAGCTTAGTTTGCCCACCAGTCATAAGCAGATAAACATCCGCTAGGATCTCGGCATCGAGTAAAGCGCCATGAAGCGTTCGATGCGAGTTATCAATGCCATATCGATCACACAAGACATCAAGATTATTTCGCTTACCAGGGAAGATCTTCTTCGCCATAGCAAGCGTATCGGTCACTTTACAGAAATCATCCGTTTTACCGATAGTCGGATCGAGCATTTCAAACTCATAATCCATAAACCCAGTATCAAAGGGAGCATTATGAGCAACGAGTTCAGCACCTTTAATAAAATCAAGGAACTCCTGATGCACACTGGCATAATCAGGTTTATCAACAAGGAATTCATCGGTAATACCATGAACTTCAATCGCTTCTGTTTGAATTGGACGATCGGGCTTTAGATAAACATGAAAATGTCGCCCCGTTAACTTACGATTGACGATCTCTACAGCACCGATTTCGATAATTCGATGCCCCATATAATGAGGACCACCGTCAAGGTTCATACCTGTGGTTTCGGTATCGAGAACAATAATTCGATTATGTTCAGAATTGCTACTGGTATTCATAAGGTTATGTATGTCAGACTATGCTTTATTAAATGTTTAGGCTAATAGTACCAAAAAATATGACCAAACACGTTGAGATTTTCACTGACGGTTCTTGTTTAGGCAATCCAGGTCCTGGTGGCTATGGTGTTGTCTTACGTTACAAGCAAACGGAAAAAACATTAGCAAAAGGCTACACATTAACGACCAACAACCGCATGGAAATGCTCGCTGCCATTGTTGCATTACAAACACTAAAAGAGCCATGCAAAGTTTCATTAACTACTGATAGCCAGTATGTTCGTCAAGGCATTACCCAATGGATCCATAACTGGAAAAAGCGCGGTTGGAAAACTGCCGACAAAAAGCCTGTGAAAAATGCAGACCTTTGGCAAGCTCTCGATAAAGAAACCGCACGACATCAAGTTGAGTGGCATTGGGTTAAAGGTCATGCGGGTCATCGTGAAAATGAAATGTGTGATGAATTAGCGCGAGCTGCTGCGGAGAACCCAACCGATGAAGATACTGGTTACCAAGCCGGATAGAGACGATCGAATCTGATAAGAGCTAAGTCACCCATCGTCCATCGGTGGCATAAAAGACCCAAGCGATTAGTTGGTTGAACCTTGGGTCACTTTAACCTGTCAAATACTTTATTAACTTGATTTCCCTCTCGATTCATCACTCCTAATGGCGCTAGCTTTTTCTTCAAATGCCAGTGTGGCTTAATCGGTTTTAAAGGATAAGTCCGCTTTCGAGCGACAATAAAGTATAAACTTCCAGCCGGTGAAGCCCATCCACCAATACTGTTTTCAAGCCATGTCCAGAGCGAGGTATAACGCGTCATCGGAAACAAGGCGTAACGCTCACAATGTACCACTTGATAATTTAGAACACCTAACCAATCTTTTACTCGATGAGTACTAAACATACGTCCAGACCAAGGTAAGTTTTCCTTTCTCCACGGCAAAAGGCTGGCTAACCCGGTAAAACTAAAAGGATTAAAACCCGTTATGATCACATAACCATCATCCATCATGACCCGATCAACTTCTCGTAACAATCGATGAGGATCACTGGCATAGTCAAGTTGATGAGCAAGAACAACAGCATCAAAACTTTTCTCAAAAAAGGGTAATTCATAACCATCTGCAATGACATTATGCAAAGGGTTCTGGATATCTAGGTTAACTTGGTGTTGAATACTAGAGTTATAACTGGTTAGCTCACAGCTCAAACCACCTAACTTAAGCATATGGTAGCCGAAAAGTTTTGGGCACCATTCATCAAATCGGGTTTGAATTGATTCAAGTACCCAAGAGCCATTATTCATTACAGACCACGTTGCTGGGTGGGGAATCGTTTTATTACTGAGTGCTGGTTTCATTAACCACCTAACTAAAAAGGTATTGGAGAAAGAGTCGTGATAGAGATCAAAAGCATACCTGCGTTTAATGACAATTACATCTGGCTAATACAAAACAGTGACGGACACTGCGCTGTTGTTGATCCTGGAGATGCAAAGCCGGTACTAGAATACTTAAAGACTCATAAATTAATTTTAGAAGCAATCCTTATTACGCACCACCATAATGATCATATTGGAGGAGTACCTGATCTCGTCCATGCATTCCCTCATATTTCTGTCATCGGCCCTAAAACTGAACCAATCCCCACCTTAACCAATCCAGTAGAAGAAGGCGACAAACTTGAACTGTTCGGTGAAACCTTTTTGGTCCTTGGCTTACCCGGACACACATTAGGTCACATAGGCTATGTTGGTGACGGAAAGCTCTTCTGTGGCGATGTCCTTTTTTCCGCTGGATGTGGTCGAGTGTTTGAAGGTACCCTAGAGCAGATGTATGAATCTTTGAGCAAAATTGCAGCTCTTCCTGAAGAAACTGAAGTATTCTGTGCCCACGAATATACTGCTAGTAACATCGCTTTTGCACTTGCTGTTGAACCTGATAATGAACAGCTACACCAGTATCGAGATGAAGTCAATCGACTACGAGCACGAAACCGCCCAACTTTACCAACCACACTGCGTAGAGAAAAGTGGGTAAATCCATTCTTACGAACGGCCCACCCAGAGGTGATTAAATCTGTTGCAAACCGATTAGCGCATCACGAACCTTGTGCGGTTTTTTCAGCATTACGTCAATGGAAGAACGACTTTTGACCACTTTTTACTTGTAACTTTACAAGACACAAGTATTATCACTTACTGATTTATACTCAGATGACAATGAATGTAGGCGGTAAAAAAACCAAAGCCTCTAAATACTGATGTTAGTAAACTCAGTATTTTCAAGTTAACTGAATATATAAAAGCGCTGTCGGCGCTTTTATAGTTTTAGGATGAAAATGAGCCTAAAACCTTATCAATGCGAAAGCTCACGCTTGACTAGAGAACAAAGTTATTAGATCTATTCAATAGTAGATGCGATTAAGGTTCTGAAGGCAGAACCATGGATACTGTACTCAGCGGTTACCACTTAAATTTGTGGTATAAAACTGACTCCATTGGTAAAAACTCGAACTATTGCTTATTGTAGAATGGTTATTTCCTACAATTAAATAGTATTAAAAATATCGATAACCTTATTGATGCGGTAACAACTTTCTGAGTTGCCTACAAGCAAAAAGGAAACAAGGTCCTAAATAGGCTGAATTCATGCGTTTAAAGTATAGTTGGGCATTCATGCTGTTACTTTCGGGTTGTCAATTGACCTCCCAAAGCCCAAACACCACAAAATCACAAACTGGCACTACCAATAAAACAGCTCAACATAATCCAGTCACAACTGACTTAGAGCCTGCGCCGGAATACACAAAACTTATCTCCCCTCAGAAAGTGCCCTTACCTCAAGAGCAAAAAGATGTGTGGCAGCGTATTGGTATGCAATTAAAGATGCCAATACCTAAAAATAAAAAGATCGACTACTATCGCACTTGGTATTTAAAGCACCCCAATCACCTTTACACAGTATCAGAACGCGCTAAGCCGTTCTTATATATGATTACTACGCGAATTGAAGAACGTGACTTACCAATGGAACTAGCATTATTACCAGTGGTAGAAAGTTCATTTGACGCCTTTGCTTATTCTCATGGCAGAGCTTCTGGACTGTGGCAATTTGTACCCGGTACGGGGAAGATGATGGGGCTAGATCAAAATTACTGGTACGATGGGCGTCGTGATGTCTATGCATCTACAGAAGCAGCATTAGATTACCTAGAGCAACTAAATCAGCGCTTTGATGGTAATTGGGATCATGCTATTGCTGCTTACAATAGTGGCGGTGGTAGAGTGTCAAGGGCGATTCGCAAAAACCACAAGCTTGGTAAGTCTATCGATTTTTTCTCTTTAGATCTGCCCAAAGAAACTAGCAGCTATTTACCTAAATTACTGGCTTTAGCAGATATCATCGCCAACCAAAAGAAGTATGGTCTCGATATTCCTCCAATACCAAATCAACCAATGCTCACTCTCGTTGATCCCAAAGAGCAGCTGGATTTGGCCATTGCAGCAGATTACGCAGGTATCAATGTCAAGCAACTTCAAAGCTATAATCCAGCTTATAACCAATGGTCAACAGCCCCAGAAGGGCCGCAGCAGCTCCTAATTCCAATTGAGAAAAAGCAGCAATTCCTTGCTCAAGTCGAAAAAAACCGTGGCAAAGGCATGAAGATCGTTCGCTACAAAGTGAAGTCTGGTGATTCACTCAGCATGCTGGCTAAAAAATACAGTACGACCACCAACGTCATCAAAAAAGCGAATAGCTTATCGAACAACAATATTCGTATCGGACAATACTTGTTGATTCCAACTTCAACTAAAAATGAGGCTAAATACGCTTTATCCGCAGCCAATCGCCTGCAAAAGACACAAATAAAAGAGCGTGGTAAATATAAACTGACCTACACCGTTAAATCAGGTGATAATTTATGGTCCATTGCTAAAGTTAACAAAGTTTCTCATCAGCATCTCGCGAAGTGGAATAGTATGAGTCCAAAAGACACACTCCGTGCAGGACAAAAGTTAGTTATCTGGAAAAGCTCAGGCAAAGGTAATGTGATCAGAGCGGTCTATTATCAAGTACGCTCTGGAGACACTATTAGTGGTATTGCCAATAAATTTAAAGTAAAAAGTAATGATGTAGTTAAATGGAATTCACTAAAAGCCCAAAAATATCTGAAACCCGGTCAAAAACTTAAACTCTATGTCGATGTTACTAAGGTCGGTGTATGACCCCGTCAAGTAACCCATTAGTCATGTTATTGGATATTTTTCGTTCTCCAGCAGCATGTTTTCTCGCCCTGTATCAACGCTCTGCTTGGGGATGGCAGCCATTCATTATTTTGATGTTGAGCCCATTCTTGTTTTGGGGATCTTATTTTTCAGAAGTTAATTTTACTTGGCTAACCCATGCCCTTACCATGCAGCTTCAACAAATTGCCCCAGAGCAAGTCGCTTTACTGCAGCAAGATACCTTGATGGCAACTGCAATTATTAATGATATATTTAACCGCTTCACTACATTATCGTTATTAGCACTGTGGTTCTTTTTTGCTACAAAGAAATCTCAAATAACGATCGGCTACTGGAAATGGTTTGCAGCATCTTGTGCCATTTTATTTCCAGCAGTATTAGGAGACTTTGCCAGCTATGCCAGCTTGCTACTCAAAAATGGTCAAGTTATGAACTATGCTGCAGACCTTAATTCTTTAAACGGGCTGCTGAAATTACCCCTAACAAACTACTGGTCGCAGTTTGCTAGTTCATTACCTTTATTATTGCCTTGGTATATCACACTCGGTTATGGTGTTGTGTTGACATGGACTAGTATCGAACGAGGCCAAGCTTTGGTCCTTTCTGCTTTACCTTGGATAGGATTCTATGTCATCTGGGCCATGCTTATTTTATTTACCCATTGATCTGATACTTAAAAGTTCACCGCTACCCGCTCTTGCTGGTAGCGTTTAAATTCCAACAAAAGGGCTTTTTTACTCCATCAGCATAAATGACACTAAAAGTGGATTATGATCAGAAGCTTCGCTCTCTGGTGCTGCTGCATTCTTCAGTATTAGACCTCGATAAAACACGTGATCAAGTGGCAAGCCATTTAAAAATTGGGTACGATGATCTGGAGTATATTTCACCTCAATTAGCTCCGCTTGCCTAAGTGTCTTCTGAATAACATTTAACCGCTCTTCACTCCAGCTATTAAAATCACCTGCAAACAAAACCGGTCCTTTGTGTTTGTTGAGAGCCATTTCTAACTTAGTTAATTGAGAGATATACTCTTCCGTCCCCAGAGTGAAGTTGATGGCGTGAATATTAATTACCACGAGAACTTGATCATTACTCAAATTATATTCACTGTACAAGGCTGACTTAGGTAAACGTAGCCACGGTTCTTTTTGAGTATAAGCACAAGCTCTTATAGGCACTTGCTTTGCAATATTGATTACTCCAGCACTACTGCCCAATGCTTTGAAAGCACGAACTTGATTACCGAACCATTGCCCCTCCACCAGCCAATGCTTAAACTCATCGGTTATGCTGGCTTCTTGAAGAATCAGCAGTTGTTTTCCTGTAGAAAGTTTTTCTAATGCTTGTTGCCAGTTATCTCGATTTTGCTTATAAATATTCCATACCAAAATATCCAACTGTCCTTTATTATCGAGTGCCTTAGGATTTTCAAAATCCATACATCGGACACTTTGCCGAGTATCCTGCTCTGTCATAGTTACAAGCTGAGGCTGATCCGGAATGGTAAAAACCATATTGAACACGACGCCTAAAGCCATCAAAGCAAGAACAACAAAAAAAAATAAACGAAGATACATAGTATTACCTAATTAAAACATCACAAAAGCTCAGGCAGACATTTATACCAAAGTCACCTCAAGATAAAGTGAACAGCGAGATGGGTAGATATAGCAAAAAGGAGCCTAATATGGCCCCTTAATCAATTGCTGAAAGATTTAAACCATAAGCGATCAAATTGCGTCTTCGTCTTCTTCACCAGTTCGAATTCTAACAACACGTTCAATATCAGTCACAAAAATCTTACCATCACCGATTTTACCTGTTTGAGCGATTTCAATGATAGTATCAACGCACTTGTCTGCCACATCTTCTGTCACAACAATTTCCAGTTTCACTTTTGGTAGAAAGTCGACCATATATTCAGCACCACGATAAAGCTCGGTGTGGCCTTTTTGACGACCAAAACCTTTAACTTCAGATACTGTCATTCCTGTGATGCCGACTTCAGCTAATGCTTCTCGCACATCATCCAATTTGAATGGCTTAATGATCGCTTCAATCTTTTTCATATTCATCCCTTAAACTTAAATCATTTGCGCGTATTATCAGTTAGCATCTCACAACATTCAATGCTTGTCATAACCCAAGGTTCAAAATACCGAATAAACCTCGTTTGACATTATATCTCTATGTAAGTTGTTCAGATTAGCAATCTTTACTCCAAATGGGAGTAATAGGCAGCTAAATTAGCAATATCATCTCCAGACAGTAAATTCGCTTGTACTTCCATGATTGCCGCCATTCCTCCAGTACGTTGACCACTTTTATATGCATTAATCGCATTTATTAAATATTGTTCTTTCTGCCCTTTCAGGTTTGGATACCCAGGAATCACTGCAATGCCGTTTTTCCCGTGGCAGGCTGAACATACTCCTGATTTTGCCTTCCCAGCGACCACATCACCTGCTGAAAATGTTTGTCCGCTTAGCAATGATATGACGATCAAAGCCCACGTGGTTATTCTATTCATGACTTTTCCTAGTGCGCCCCAGCTGAGTATTTTCTTTATGATTCATTAATCAAGCGAACGGAGTCAGATTGATGCCAAATCAGTTCACATTGATGGCCACTAAAAGCACGATCAACAAACAGTCCTGCAACTGCAACGACCTGACCTTGATACATAACAATCGGTAACTGCCGACGCTGCCAACTTGGAATATGGTATTCTTGAAACAGTTTTTTAAGCTTGCGACCTCGACTACGTGTTGTAGGATGAGCTGATAAGCCTTCCGGATTAAATGTCACTTTCAATAAGTCAGGCTCTGCCGGTAATATCAAATTTGCTTGTTCAGAGGTGGAACTAAACAGCAGTTCCCCAAGAGAGCCAGGCAACAATAATGGGATATCCAACTGTAGAGAAGCATACCAATCCGTTAAATCAGTCCTAGGCCCTAGCCAATACAATCGATTTTGAAAACGACGAATTTCACCTTGCTTAAGCTGCAGCTTTGGATTCGCATCTTGTTGTGCTAGAGCCACTTCACTCCAAATAAGGCCGAGTTGAATACGAGAAGGCATCATGACTTCCATCATAGACAACCACATACGAATCAAACGCAACCGGACCAATGCACTGTGCGTGCTCAATATGGAAAGACAAAGGCTACCATCTGGATGAATGGCCTGCTGGAAGGCCGAGTCTAACAATTCATCCAGTAATTGCTCTTGCTCTGCACATAAATGAGCACTTCGTTGAACCGCTTGATGAAAACTAGGCCAGCGCTGAACAAGTTGAGGAATAACACGATGACGTAAGAAATTACGATCATAGCGAGTATCTTGATTACTCTCGTCTTCGACCCACTCTAAACAAAACTGCTGGGCAAACTTCTCGATGTGTTGTCGTTGAATGGTAAGCAAAGGTCGAACTAAACTTCCTTTAGCAAATGGCATACTTTCTGGCATTGAAGATAACCCTTTAGGACCACTGCCACGCTTCAAAGCAAGCAATAAGGTTTCAACCTGATCATCAGCATGCTGACCCGTTAACAGTATATCGCCCTGCTCAATATACTGCTGTAAGGCTTTGTAACGCGCCTGTCTTGCCAAAAGCTCAATACTCTCTCCACTATGAATATCAAGGTTGACGTATTCAATCATACATGGGATGCCAGCTTGCTTAGACCAATGAAGACACTTATCTGCCCAAACATCGGCGTTATCACTCAAACCATGATGCACATAAACAGCCTGACAAGGTACTGAGTGGGTATGTTGATAATGTCGTAACAATTCAAGCAAAACACGGGAATCAATCCCACCGCTAAAAGCTAAAACCAGTTTTCCATTTGAGCAATGGCTAACTCGACTTTGATAATGACGTTCAAGGACATGAGCGAAGTGCTGATAAAGCGATTCCATAACCAATCCAATAAAAACTAAAAAAGGTTGAGCCTAAGCCAACCTTTTGATTGTATCTGTTCTATCACCAGAAATCAGCCGACGATTAGCAGTAGCCGTAATTCATTAAACGCTGGTAACGACGCTCTAGTAATGTATCTTGATCCAGCTGTTCCAGGTCTTCTAGTTGGCGAAGTAAGTTCACTTTCATATTTTCAGCCATTTTAACGTGATCACGATGGGCACCGCCTAACGGCTCTTCAACAATCTCATCAATAAGATTTAGCTCTTTTAAGCGAGGAGCTGTCAAGCCCATCGCTTCTGCCGCTTGAGGAGCTTTATCAGAATCACGCCATAGAATAGAAGCACATCCTTCTGGTGAAATAACTGAATATGTTGAGTACTGAAGCATGTTCACGTAATCACCCACACCAATCGCGAGTGCACCACCTGAGCCGCCTTCACCGATAACGTTACAAATGACTGGAACTTTTAGGCCTGACATCACTTTCAAATTTGTTGCGATCGCTTCTGACTGACCACGCTCTTCAGCACCAACACCAGGGTAAGCACCTGCGGTATCAATGAATGTAATCACTGGCATATTGAAACGTTCCGCCATTTTCATTAGGCGTAATGCTTTTCGATAGCCCTCTGGCTTTGGCATACCAAAATTACGTTTTACTTTTTCTTTGGTTTCACGACCTTTTTGGTGGCCAATAATCATTACAGGACGACCTTCCAGACGTGCAATACCACCTACAATCGCTTTATCATCAGCAAAAGCACGGTCACCAGCCAATTCATCAAACTCTTCAAATACATGTTGAATGTAGTCTAGTGTATAAGGGCGTAGAGGGTGACGGGCCAGTTGAGCAGTTTCCCATGCTCCTAAATCATTGAAGATTTTCTTCTTTAGTTCTAGGCTCTTTTTCTCAAGCTGCTCAATTTCTTTATCAAGGTCAATTGCTGAATCGCCGCCATGACGTGAAACATCACGTAAGGCTTCAATTTTTGCTTCTAGCTCTGCAATCGGCTTTTCAAATTCAAGAAAGTTTAGGCTCATCGATGAATCCTTGTATATTCATACACAATCTGTGCTGAATTTTTTTAGTTAAATTCGAGTTCTACCTGGCCTTTGCCAAGTAACTGCTTTAAATCGTCTAGTAATGTATCACTTGGCGTCACTCGCCATTCAGTGCCCAAAGTTAATCGCGCTCTCGCGTTGGCACGTTGATAGTATACATGGACAGGGATGGTTCCAGCTTTATAAGGCTCTAAAATTCGAGTAAATTGCTCGAAAAAGTCATCACGAATCTGATTAACATCAATCGAGACCGACAAACCACGCGCATATTTTTCGCGAGCACTTCCCAGATCCATGACTTCACGTGCTGACATTTTAAGGCCACCATTAAAGTCATCAAAGCTGACCTGTCCCGAAACTACTAGAATTTTATCTTTTTCTAGTAGTTCTGCATACCTTTCTAATGCATCGGAGAACAACATGACTTCCATTCGCCCACTGCGATCATCTAATGTCATCAGTCCAATACGTGTGCCACGTTTGGTCGTCATAACACGAGCCGCAATGACGAGACCTGCAACGGTCACCGATTGGTCACGACGTGTTGGTGTCGCATCTTTTAACCGGCAACTGGTGTATTTATTTAATTCTTTGATATAAGCATTTACAGGATGCCCAGTCAAATATAACCCTAGTGTTTCTCGCTCACCTTCAAGCCATACTTTCTCCGGCCATGGCGTCACTTGAGTATATTTATGTTCGACGTCTTCTGGTGCATCAGTCAAAACACCAAACATATCCGCTTGGCCAAATGCCTCTGCCTGATGGTATTGGCTGGCCGCTTTCACTGCGTCGTCAAGGGAAGCCATTAACGCCGCTCGATGAGGGCCAAGACGATCTAAGGCACCGGAATATATGAGCTTCTCTATCACTCGTTTGTTGACCTTTTTCAAGTCAATACGTGCACAAAAATCAAACAGGTCTTTAAAGTGACCGCCTTTATTTCGTGCTTCAAGAATCGCATCAATTGGGCCTTCACCAACACCTTTTATTGCGCCGATGCCGTAAACAATCGCGCCATTTTCATCGACGTTAAATCGATACAAGCCTGAATTGATATCTGGCGGAAGGACGGTCAGTTTCATCCGAAAACATTCGTCAACTAAGCCAACCACTTTTTCCGTATTATCCATATCGGCCGTCATTACCGCAGCCATAAACTCGGCAGGATAATGCATCTTAAGCCAAAGCGTTTGATACGATACCAAAGCATAAGCGGCGGAGTGCGATTTGTTAAAGCCATAACCTGCGAACTTTTCTACCAAGTCGAAGATTTTCATTGCCAACTCGCCATCAACACCATTGGCAACCGCACCGTCTTCAAAGGTCGCACGCTGTTTCGCCATTTCCTCTGGCTTTTTCTTACCCATAGCACGGCGCAGCATGTCGGCTCCACCTAGGGTATAACCAGACAGTACCTGAGCAATCTGCATGACCTGCTCTTGATAGAGGATGATGCCGTAAGTCGGATCGAGAATTTCTTTCAGTGATTCGTGTTGCCACTTTTCGTCTGGGTAAGAGATCGCTTCTCGACCATGTTTACGGTCTATAAAGTTATCAACCATGCCTGATTGGAGAGGACCAGGACGGAATAGTGCCACCAAAGCGATGATGTCTTCAAAACAGTCTGGCTGCAGACGTTTGATCAGCTCTTTCATGCCCCGTGATTCCAACTGGAATACCGCAGTGGTTTCTGAGTTTTGCAGTAAACGGAACGAAGCAGCGTCATTCAATGGGATCGATTCTATACGAACCGGTTCTTTTCCTTCACGTTCGAGACGCGGATTAATCAAACCTAACGCCCAGTCAATGATGGTCAGTGTTCGTAACCCCAAAAAGTCAAACTTGACTAAACCGGCCGTTTCAACATCGTTTTTATCGAATTGGGTAACAGGAAAATGGCCTTCCGCATCCGCATAAATCGGTGCAAAATCCGTGATTGTTGTCGGAGAGATGACGACACCACCAGCATGCTTACCGGCATTACGGGTACATCCTTCAAGGATTCGACATTTATCAATCAGCTCTTTGACTTCTTCATCGGCTTCATAGAGCTCAGGTAACGCAGGCTCTGCCTTAAATGCTTTCTCTAACGTCATTCCAGGATCGGGAGGAACAAGCTTAGAAATACGATCAACAAAACCAAATGGGTGACCTAGCACTCGACCTACATCACGGATCACCGCTTTTGCTGCCATTGTACCAAATGTAATGATCTGTGATACCGCATCACGCCCATACATTTCGGCCACGTGATCAATCACTTGGTCACGTTTATCCATACAGAAGTCGACATCAAAATCGGGCATGGAGACACGTTCTGGGTTCAAGAATCGTTCGAAAAGAAGATCGTACTCCAGTGGATCAAGGTCGGTGATTTTAAGTGCATACGCAACTAATGAACCAGCACCTGAACCACGACCAGGTCCAACAGGGATAGCGTTATCTTTCGACCATTGGATAAATTCCATTACGATCAAAAAATAGCCAGGGAAACCCATTTGATTGATTACGTCGAGTTCGATTTGCAAACGTTCATCGTATTCTGGTCGACGTTGTGCACGTAACGCTTCATCCGGAAATAGAAACTCGAGGCGCTCTTCCAAACCTTCTTGTGATTTCATGACCAAGAAGTCTGTCTCTGCCATGCCATCTGTTGGGAAAGCAGGCAAAAAGTACTCACCTAAACGAACAGTAACATTACAACGCTTGGCAATCTCCACACTGTTTTCGAGTGCCTCGGGAATGTCTGAAAACAGCTCACACATTTCGGCTTCACTGCGTAAATACTGCTCTGGGCTGTAGTTTTTAGGTCGGCGAGGATCTTCAAGAGTATAACCATCGTGGATGGCGACACGTATCTCATGAGCATCAAATAAGTCTTCACTAATGAACACAACTTCATTGGTGGCCACCACTGGAAGTTGCGCCTCTTCAGCAAGCTCCACCGCAAAGTGCAAGTAAGTTTCTTCATCTGGGCGTCCAGTCCGAACCAGCTCAAGATAAAAGCGATTAGGGAAATACTGCTGATAAAAATCGATACAGCTTTGGACAATGCTTTTATTGCCTTTCAGTAGCCCTTTACCAATCTCACCATTTTTGGCACCGGATAGAACAATTAACCCTTCAGACAGGTCCGCTAGCCAAGCTTTATCAATCACGGGTTGATGTTGGATGTGTCCACGTAAATAAGCTTTAGAGATCAGTAAAGTAAGGTTTTTATAGCCGATATTGTCCGCCGCTAATACGGTTAATTGCGTCAGCTCTTCACCAAACTCGTCCGACTGCATTTTGAAATCGGCACCAATAATTGGTTTAACGCCATTAGCGTGGGCAGCACCATAATATTTAACCAAGCCACACAAGTTGGTAAAATCAGTCAATGCCATGGCTGGCATGCCGAGTTCAGCAACTTTCTTCACCAGCGGTGGGACTTTGTTGATACCATCCACCAACGAGAAATCACTATGGATACGCAGGTGAACGAACTTAGGATCTGACATTAACAGGCACCGTCTAACTTTTTCTTATTTTCTTACTATATAGTACTTAGAGCCCTAACTTAAGGCGCTAAATGGATAACTTAGGTTTATTACTCAAGACCAAGAGCTTTTTTAACTGGCTTGAAGCTTTTGCGGTGCTCGCTAATCACTCCATGCTGATCAATGGCTTCAAAGTGTGCCTTGGTCGGATACCCCTTATGTTTAGCAAAACCAAACTGCGGATATTGCTGATCAAGCTCTTCCATTTCTTGATCTCTAACGACTTTGGCAATGATAGATGCAGCACTGATTTCAGCGACACGCAAATCCCCTTTAACCACAGCTTGAGCATCCATTGACAAATCAGGACAGCGATTACCGTCAATAAGTGCTAAATCAGGTTGAACCTGTAATCCAGCAATTGCACGCTGCATAGCAACCATGGTGGCTTGTAGAATATTGAGCTGATCAATTTCCTCTGGAGAGCAGCGACCTACCGCCCAGGCTAAGGCTTTCGCTTTGATTTCTGGCAACAGCGCGATGCGTTTTTTCTCACTCAATTTTTTTGAGTCATTCAGACCCTCAATCGGATTATTAGGATCAAGTATCACTGCGGCAGTGACCACATCGCCCACCAGTGGGCCTCGCCCCACTTCATCTACACCCGCGATAAGTTGGTAGCCTTGCGGATATTCAAATGGTGGGAGCTCACTATTAGGCTTCGCCTTTTTGGGTGTCGTTGTTTTGGTTGTAACAGCCATGATAAATCTCTATTTCTCTATCAACTTTAGAACGGCATTAGCGGCTTGCTGATCTGCATTTTTACGGATCCAATGATGCATTTCTGTAAACTTATCCAACATGGCTTGGTTATCCGTTTCAAGTAAACGAGACACTTCGTTAAATAAGTTGTCTGGCGTGCAATCTTCTTGGAGGTACTCTTTGACCAGTTCCTTATCGGCCAGTACATTAGGCAAAGATACGTGCTCGATTGTCAGCAGACGCTTAGCAAGATAAGCCGTTACCGCATTCACACGATAGCCAACCACCATAGGGCGCTTAATCAACATACACTCGAGAGCAACAGTACCCGAGGCCAACATCACCACATCTGCAGCCGTGATGACATTACCTGCAGTATCATCGACCAATTTGAACTCTAATTCTGGCGCATGCTCTTTCCACGCACTTTCAAATTGCTCACGGCGTTTCTGGTTGACTAATGCAACAACAAAGCCAAGTTCAGGATATCTCTGGTGTAGTTTTTTACATGCTTCGATGAACGGCTGAGAAAGCATTTTTAACTCACTACCACGACTGCCCGGAAGTACAGCTAGCCATTTTTTATCTTGCTCTAAACCTAACAAGGCTCTTGCTGGTGCTTTATCTGATTGCAACGGAATCGCATCTGCTAAGGTATGACCAATGAATTCACAAGGCACATTGAATTTATCGTACACTGCTTTTTCAAATGGAAGGAACGCCAGCACAAGGTTCGTTGCTGCTCCAATTTTGAAAACCCGTTTTTGTCGCCACGCCCAAACTGAAGGGCTAACATAGTGGACCGTTTTGATGCCAGCCTGCTTCAGCTCTCGCTCCATTCGCAAATTGAAATCAGGCGCATCAATTCCTACAAAAACATCAGGTGGGTTGTCAGTGAAAAACTTCACTAATTGAGCTTTCACTTTCAATAACCGGGGTAATCGACCTAGGACTTCAACCAACCCCATGACTGCCAGTTCTTCCATCTCAAAAAGAGATTGACAGCCTTGAGCCATCATTTTAGGGCCACCAATACCGACAAACTCAGCGTCTGGATATTGCTCTTTTACCGCTTTAATAAAGCCTTCACCGAGAGTATCACCAGATAATTCCCCAGCAATAATGCCAATACGTAATGGTCTATGTTCCATATTTACTTCGCTATTTTTCTTGTGCACTACGAATAACGATTCTTCGTATAGAAAGACTATATTTACGAATCGTTGCCACGCTTAAAGGCTAAGGTCATCCCGCTAAACACAGCATCTTGAGGTTACTTGAGCATATCCATAAAACACAAAAAGACCGCGGCCAAATTAAGGCGCGATCTTTCTTTTATTTAAACTCTGTAACGTTGTTTAACGTACGATACCACGTTCAGTGGTTTCCAGAATATCTGACAAACGCTTCACAGCAGGCCACTCTTGAGCCATCTCAGCAAGAATAGGTTTTACTTCTTCAAGCGTTTTACCGGAGCGGTAAATTTCTTTGTAGGCTTTTTGCAACGCACGGATTTCAGGCTTCTCAAACCCATTGCGTTTCAAACCGACCAAATTCAAACCAAACGGAGAAGCGTGATTACCTTGTGCTAGCACATAGGCTGGTACATCTTGCACAACAGCGGAACAGCCGCCGATGTATGCATAAGCCCCGACAGTGCAAAATGGATGTATTGCTGATAAAGCCATCACGCCTGCATAGTCGTCCACCATTACATGACCGCCGAGAATAGCGTTATTGCCAATATGAGTATGATTGCCAACGACAACATCGTGCGCTACGTGAGCATTCACACACAATAAGTTATCGTTACCAATAACTGTCGTCGCTTTATCTTGTACGGTTCCTCGGTGAATTTGCACAGCTTCACGGATAACGTTTCGATCACCAATAACAACGGTGGTTTCTTCACCACCGTATTTTTTATCTTGGTTCTCTTCACCAATCACAGCATGAGGAAAAATGCGATTATCTTGGCCGATAGTCGTATGGCCTTTAATCACAACATGAGACATAACCTCAGTGCCTTGACCGATTTCCACCGTAGAAGTAATGTAAGTAAAAGGGCCAACGGTAACATTCGCACCGATCTTTGCCCCTTCCTCTACCACCGCTGCCGGGTGGATTTTAGCGGTTTCATGTATCATATTAAAACTCTCGACGAGCACACTTCAACTCAGCTGAACATACCACTTCGCCATCAACTTTTGCTACACCTTTAAATGCAGCAATGCCGCGGCGCTCTTTCAAAAACTCGACTTCGATGATCATTTGATCACCGGGTACTACCGGTTTGCGGAACTTAGCACCATCAACACTTGCAAAATAGTACAACTCATTTTCTTTTGGAGCACCAAAAGATTTAAATGCCAATAAGCCTGTTGCCTGCGCCATTGCTTCGAGAATCAAAACACCTGGGAAAACAGGAAGTTGTGGAAAATGACCGGTGAACTGAGGTTCGTTAACTGATACATTTTTGATCGCATGAAGGTATTGCTCTTTTTGAAAATCAATCACACGGTCAATCAACAAGAATGGGTAGCGATGAGGCAATAGTTCTTGGATTTCAGAAATATTCATCGTGTTCTTTTCAGTAGTCAAAGTCGTTTTCCTATATCAATTCTTATAAACCAAGACGGCCTAAAAAAGTAGATTATACCTATCAAAATAGGCATATTGTCTAGCCGCTTGGTGATAATTCTACTTTTAGCACATTATTATAGAAGAAAAAGACCCGCATTACGCGAGTCTTTGTTCAGAATTTATGATTCTTCTTTCGGTTCTAACCGTTTTTCAACCGCTTTCAGCCGCTTATTCATCTCATCAATTCGATGAACACGGGTAGCGGTCTTACGCCACTCACGATTGGTCTGCAAAGGGATACCTGATGAATACAAGCCCTTTTCTTCAATGCTTCGCATTACCATGCCCATTCCAGTAATCGCAACACCATCTGCAATTGAAATATGACCGTTAAGAACCGACGCGCCGCCGATTTGACAGTACTTACCAATTTTTGTACTGCCAGCGACAATTGTACCACCGGGCATTACCGTACCATATCCGATCTGAACGTTATGAGCGATTTGAAGTTGATTATCAAGGATCACGTTGTCTTCGATTATCGTATCTTCTAGCGCTCCACGGTCGATCGTAGTACACGCACCGATTTCTACACGATTGCCAATCCGCACCGAACCAAGCTGAGGAATTTTAATCCATTCACCGTGATCGTTAGCATAACCGAAACCATCAGAGCCAATGACAGTACCAGATTGCACGAGACAATCATCACCCATTGACACTTCATGATAGACAGTCACATTAGCCCACAACTTTGTATTATTACCAACCTTGGTGTTCTTACCAATAAAACAACCAGCACCAATACTAACGTTATCGCCAAGCTCTACACCTGTTTCAATCACGGCATTAGCACCAATGGTTACATTAGTACCCATCTTAACGTCAGCTGCGATAACCGCACTAGCAGCGATATCATCCGCTGGTTTTGGGGTTGTATCCATTGCTTGTACAACACGAGCAAAAGCAACATACGGGTCAGCGACAACGAGCGCATGACCAACACATTGATCTTTATGGTCAGCTTTAACCATGACTACTGTTGCTTGACAATCAGCAAGGTGTTTTGCATATTTGGGATTGGACAAAAAGGTTACATCACCTTCTTGAGCTTTATCCATAGGGGCAACACGACTGACAACGACAGAGTCATCCCCAAACAGTTCACCACCAGTAATTTTGGCCAATTCGGCTAATGTAAATGTCTTCATAAGTTTTATTTTAGTGCTTTAATGACATCTTCTGAAATATTGTACTCAGGACTTGCGTATTGAAGAGATGAAGTATCAATAACTAGATCATATCCTTTCTTCTTAGCTACTTTGTCAACAGCTTGTTGAATAGTTTTAAATAGCTTTGCTTTTTCTTCTGCCTCACGACGGGCACTTGCTTGCTCTAAAGCCTGTGCTTTTACTTTATATTCACTATCTAATTTTGCAATATCAATGCGAAGCTTTTCGATTTCTTCTTGGCCTAACAGCTCACCATCTCGTTGCAGCTTCTCAATTTTTGTTTTTGCTTTTTTCTTAATTGCTTTCAACTCATCAGCTTTGCTCTTAAAGTCTTTTTGCATTTTTTGCACAACTGCTTCTCGTTGAGGAAGCGCTTGGAAAACTTGAGCAGTGTTTACATAACCAATTTTCTGCGCAGCTTCTGCTGCATGAGCAATCATTGACGAACTAAGTATAACAAGGCTAAGGCCTGCTGCTTTAATCATTTTATTCAAAATATTTTTCCTTTTAGAAGGTTCTACCAATAGTAAATGAGAAGAACTCTTCATCATCACCATCATATTTCTTAATCGGTTTCGCTAGTGAGAAAACTAGTGGCCCCATTGGAGACATCCATTGTAACGCTACACCATAAGATGAGCGGTAATTGGTTGGATCTGAGTAATCGTAGTAATACTGTTTACCAAATTCAGCGCCTGAGCTGCTGTAGTCAAACTCAGTATCCCAAACACTTGCCATATCGTAGAATACACTGGTACGAAGTTGACTGCGTGTTTCTTCAGACACGAATGGAAGCGGTACAATCAGTTCCATACTTGCCAGTGCCATGGCATTACCACCAACAGAATCATCCGTAGCACTAAATGTACCATTATTACTATTAACGTTATTACGATAAACCGCTTTAGGGCCAGCAGAGTTAGAGCCAAAGCCTCTCAATGTAGTAAAGCCACCAGCATAGAAGTTTTCATAGAATGGGAATAGATTATCGTGTCCGTCGGTTTCACCATAACCATTGCCATACCCTAATCGACCACGTAACAAGAGGGTAAACTCATGTTTTTCCGTAAGAGGTATATACTGACGTACATCATATTGCATTTTGAAGTATTGTACATCAGAGCCAGGAACCGTCATTTTATATGATGCATTCTGAAGGTTACCTGCAGTAGGGAAATATCCACGGTTTAAGTTGTTGCGCGTCCAAGAAAGGTTGATATCAAAGTCATTGACGTTCAACGAACCATCTGAATCTCGCTTATCTTCATAAGCTTCAAGAAACTTTTCTATCTGCATGTAAGGAGATAAGTTACCGATCTTGTTATGTGTATAGCCAACACCAAACTCAAGGCGGTTTAACTCATTAACAGGAAATCCCCATGTCAAATTAGTACCGTAGCTCTCGTTAGTGTAATCAACAATACCAGCTTCTGAAGCTTCAAATTTATCATAGAATATTTTGCCACCTAAGCTCACACCATCCAAAGTGAAATAAGGATTTCGATAATCTAGGCTCAAGTTTTTCTGGTAATCGTTCATCATGGCATTAATGCCAACTCGGTTACCAGTCCCTGCAAAGTTATCTTGTTGAAGGCCTACTTGGAAACTGACGCCAGACTCAGTACCATAACCAACAGCAAAATTTACACTGCCGGAGTTCGCTTCTTTAACAACATAAACAAGGTCTACTTGGTCATCGGTACCTGGTACACGAACGGTCTCCACTTCAACGCTTTCGAAGTAACCCAAACGGTTGAGACGGGTTTTGCCCATTTCAATAGATTTAGAGTTTAACCAACTGCCTTCCATTTGGCGCATTTCACGACGTAATACTTCATCTTTAGTGGCATTATTACCTGTAAAACGGATATCACGAACATAAATACGGTTACCAGGATCGACATTAACAAGCAGTGATACTTGTTTTTCGTCATCATTAAATTCTGGAATAGTATTGACTTGTGGATAAGCATAACCTGACTCACCAAGGACACGTTTGATGCCTTCTTCTAATGCAGTCACTTGTGAGCCGTTGTATACATCATTGGCTACAAATGGCACCATATCCTCAAATGCATCAGCTTGACCATTTAAGTCGCCACGAAATTTAACCTCTTTCACCGTATAGACATCACCTTCATCTAAACCAAGTGTTATATAAACACCTTTTTTATCCGGAGAAATGGCGACTTGAGTAGAGTTGACATTAAATTTCAAATAACCGCGATCAAGGTAGTATGATCTTAGTGCTTCAATATCACCTGCGAGAACTTGCTTCTGATACTTTTCATCTGCTAAGAAGTTCCACCATGGCACATCTACGTTTAAGTTAAAACGTGAGAGCAACTGGTCATCGTTGAAGGCCTCGTTACCAATAAAGTTAATCTGCTGAATTTTGGCAGATACCCCTTCGGTAAAGACAAACTTTAGATCTGAGCGATTTCGTGGTAAAGGTGTTACAACTGCTTTTACTGTCGCATTATATTTACCCACGCTGTAATAAAAGTCTTCTAAACCTTTTTCGATGTTGCTAAGTGCCGTACGGTCCAAAGCCTCACCTTCACGAATACCAGAAGCTTTTAGATTCTCTTCCAACTGCTCATCTTTAATCGCTTTGTTGCCTGAAAACGATACGCTAGCAATGGTTGGGCGCTCTTTAACTTGAACAACTAACACATCACCATCACGCAACACTTTTACATCTTCAAAATTACCCGATGCGTATAAAGCACGAATAATTTCAGCTACATCACCTTGATCAACAGTGTCGCCAACACGAACGGGCATTTTTAACAATGCAGCACCAAGAGCCACTCGTTGTAATCCATTAATTTCAATATCTTGAACTACAAAGTTCTCTGCTCCACTTGCCGATACACTGGTTGCCAGTAAACTGGCAAACAAAATTCGCTTAATCGCCATACTTGTTCTAATTATTCCTTGCTACTACTGTGTCTCTGAACTATCTCACAGACGAGTAAAATCATTAAATAGCGCTAACGCCATGAGCGAGAAGATAATAGCACCACCAACTCGAAACCCCATTTCCTGAACTTTTTCTGGAACGGGACGTCGAATGATCGCTTCTATTGCAAAAAATAGAAGGTGCCCACCATCTAGCATAGGTAAAGGAACGAGATTAATAATACCTAAGTTAACACTTATCAGTGCCAGAAAACCTAAAAAATAGACCAAGCCATAGTCTGCGGTTGCTCCAGCACCTTTCGCAATCGATATTGGTCCACTCAGATTATTCAAACCAACATCACCAACAATCAGTTTTTTCAACATGCTGATAGTCAAACCTATGACTTGGCCTGTCTTGTCAATGGCTTTACCAATGGATTCAAATACACCAAACTGCAATTCAAAGCGATACTGCTCAGGCCATGAAGCAATTTTAGGCGCAATCCCAGAAAAGCCAATCAACTGATTATCGGCAAGTTCACGGCTATCTGGAACCAAGCGCAAAATTTGTTGGTTCCCTTGACGCATGATTGTCAAATCAATTGGTGTCATTGGGTGAGAACGGATTGCCTCAACCACATCATTCCAATTTGAAATCATAATACCGTCAATTTCTAGCAACTTATCGCCTACTTGAAGTCCTGCTTTATCCCCTGCTCCACCTTTAGTCACGTTTGCTAACTCAGTGTAGACTTCAGGAGTATAGGGTTTAAAACCTAATGACTGCATTGTGGATTGTGTTTCTGGATCAAATTTCCAATCACGAATATCGAGCGTTTTAGTCACATCCGAACCGAGTTCGTCTTTAGAAGACAAAGTCATCGTCATCGAGTCATCACCAATATGAGACACGAAACCCATGTTAACCGATTCCCAATCTGGAGTTTTGATACCTGAGATTGACTTTAGTTCCATTCCAGACTTAATTCCTGCCTGAGCAACAATTGAGTTTGGTGTTACTTCACCAACTACAGGCTTGACTGCAGGAACCCCTATCAGGAAAACCAACCAATAAGCAAAAATAGCAAACAAAAAATTAAAGATAGGACCAGCAGCAACGATAGCCGTTCGCTTCCAAAGCGGTTTTTGGTCGAAGGCAAAATGGCGCTCGTTTTCTGGCACATCATCGACTCGACTATCAACCATCTTCACATAACCCCCAAGTGGGATCATAGATAGGCTATATTCCGTTCCGTCTTTACCAATTTTACTCCAAATAGATTTTCCAAAGCCGATAGAAAATTTTTCAACTTTCACACCACAACGACGAGCAATCCAAAAGTGTCCAAATTCATGTACAGCAACCAATATGCCAAGAGCAACGATAAAAGAAGCTAAATTCCATAAAATACTCGACATTATTTACGCTCTCGCAGAAATTCTAAAGTAATCAGACGGGACATTCTATCCAGCTCTATTAAGCTTTCCAAGCTATTCGTTTTCTTTGTGTTATGGCTTGCAGTAATTTTGTTCAAAACCGCTTCATTGATCTGTGCAATATCAGTAAAGCCAATGCGCTGGTTAAGAAATGCGTCTACAGCAATTTCATTTGCTGCATTTAATGCAGTAGTAGCATGCTGGCCTTCATAGCACGCATCCATAGCTAACTGAAGACATGGATAACGTGCAAAGTCCGGTTGCAAAAAAGTAAGCTGTCCAATTTGGGTAAAATCAAGAGGCTGAACACCCGCATAAATTCGTTCAGGATAAGACATCGCAAGTGCTATCGGCGTTGCCATATCTTGCTCACCCATTTGAGCCAGTACAGAACCATCACGATATTGCACCATTGAGTGAATCACAGATTGAGGGTGGATGACCACTTTCAATTGCTCACGAGTCGCATTAAAGAGCCATTTCGCTTCTATGTACTCCAAGCCTTTGTTCATCATGGTTGCAGAATCAACCGAGATTTTTGGCCCCATGGACCAGTTAGGATGAGCAACCGCTTGAGCGGGTGTCATACTACTCAACTGACTGATGTCAGTATATCTAAATGGTCCACCAGAGCCAGTAAGTAGGATATGAGAAATACCGTAATCATCTAAATTACAACGACCAAGTGTGGTCTGAGCCTGCTCGGGTAAGCATTGGAAAATCGCATTATGCTCACTATCAACAGGTAAAAGCTCTGCCCCACTCTCTTCAATAGCATCAATAAATAGCTGTCCGGACATCACAAGCGCTTCTTTGTTAGCTAACAAGATACGCTTTCCTGCTTTAACTGCAGCCATCGTTGGGAGTAATCCTGCGGCACCGACTATAGCCGCCATAACACTATCTACTTCTTCTAAAGAAGCAACATGGCAAAGCGCTTCGACTCCACCTAATACTTCTGTAGTGGGCGATAAAGTCGTGAGCTCTGCTTTGAGTGCCAATGCAGCATCTTTATCCGCCATTACCGCATATTTAGGCTGCCACTGGCGACAAAGTATTGCCATTTTTTCAACATTGGTACTTGCCGCTAAAGCTAAAATAGAAAAGCGTTCTGGATTTTGTTCAACCACTTTAAGTGTGCTTGCACCAATTGACCCTGTCGCACCAAGAATCGTTAATTTTTGCATGTGTAAACCGTGAGAAGAATCGGGAGCAGTACTTCACTCCCGACAAATTAAATTACGTAATAAAGAAATGCAAATACTGGGAATGCTGCAGTTAGACTATCAATTCGGTCCAGAATTCCGCCGTGTCCTGGAATAATATTACTACTGTCCTTAATACCTGACTCTCGCTTGAACATACTTTCAGCTAAGTCACCAAGCACAGAAATAACCACCGTAGCAGAAGTAATGATTGCCATATTAATAGTGCTACTAAAATGGATATTGAACCAGTCTGCGAATAGGTAACCAACGATAAGTGCTGCGAGCAAACCACCAATTAAGCCTTCAATTGTCTTATTTGGGCTAACCTTGGGTGCCATCTTATGCTTACCCAAGCTTTTACCTGCAAAGTAAGCACCGCTATCTGCAGCCCATACCAAAAAGCAAACATATAAAACAAGTTTTGCACCATGGTACGGATCTGATGTGATATCTGTCGCTCGAAGAAAAATAACAGCCCATAAAAAAGGCAACAAAGTCAAAAAACCAAATACGTGCCGCAATACGTTATTATTTTGCCAACAGCCTGTAGATTTAGGGTACATAATGACCAACCCACTCACAATTACCCACCAAACGGAGCCAATTGCTAAAATTGCATAATGCGATGTAGAAAATTGATTTAGGCTCTCTGGATCTGACGGGATAACAAAAAAGCTCAACCCGGTTATGACTAACGTCGGTACAAGCGCGACCAGACGGGAGTTGTTTTGCGTAAATTGAGTCCATTCCCAAAAGCCTAAAAGCGTAATTGCAGTCAGTGCGACAATGAAACCAATCAGAGGCAGTTTAAAAATACCTAAGATGACTAAAGGCGCTAAAATTAGCGCTGTAATTATTCTTTGTTTCAAACTAGACGGTCCTTATTGAGCAGCCATAAATGCTTTAACTTGCTCACCTGTACAGCCAAAACGGCGTTCTCGGTTGATAAACCATGTAACAGCTTCAACTAAGCTGTCTTCATCAAAATCTGGCCAATATTCTGAAGTGAAATACATTTCAGCGTATGCCATTTGCCACAGCATAAAGTTGCTAATACGGCACTCACCACTGGTGCGAATCAGTAGATCAACTTCTGGCAAATCTGCCATTGTTAAATTCTGAGTGATAAGCTCTTCATCAATATCTTCTGAGCTAATTTCACCACTTTGAACTCTTGAAGCCAATGCCCTAGTAGCCTGCATGATATCCCACTTACCACCATAATTCGCAGCAACATTAATCACCATTCCAGTATTATTTGCCGTTAGTGCTTCCGCTTCAGAAATTTTACGTTGAAGTCGCCCACTGAATCGGCTGATATCACCAATCACTCGCAACTGTAGATTATTTTTATGTAACTTTTTTACTTCACTAGATAAAACTGTGATAAATAGTTCCATAAGTAGACCGACTTCTTCCTCAGGACGACGCCAGTTCTCACTGCTAAAAGCAAATAACGTCATGGCTCTAATACCAAGTTTAGACGCAGTTGATACGGTTTTACGAACCGCATTGACGCCTTTTTTATGGCCAAATACACGGGGCTTACCTTTAGATTTTGCCCAGCGCCCATTACCGTCCATAATTATGGCTATGTGTTTAGGAAGAGAGTCAGAGAAGACTTGAGAATTTTGCATAGGAGTTAATCGAGTTCCATCAATCGGACAGAATAACACAAAAAAACGCTGCACTGTAAGTACAGCGTTTTACAACAGTGATGTTGGTGAAGTATTAAACTTCCATCAACTCTTTTTCTTTTGCAGCAAGAACTTCATCAATCTTTTTAACTGAAATGTCTGTCAGTTTTTGGATCTCATCTTGCGCTTTACGATCTTCATCTTCAGAGATTTCTTTGTCTTTCAAAAGACCTTTGAGATCGTTGTTAGCATCACGGCGGATGTTACGTACAGCCACACGACCACCTTCTGCTTCTCCACGAACGATCTTAACGAGATCTTTACGGCGTTCTTCTGTTAGTGGTGGAAGTGGGACGCGGATGATAGTACCAGCAGACATTGGGTTTAAACCCAAGTCAGACATCATGATCGCTTTTTCAACTTTTTGAGTTAGTTCTTTGTCGAAAACTGTGATTGCTAGAGTACGTGCGTCTTCTGCAACTACGTTAGCAACTTGGTTTAAAGGCGTTGCTGCACCGTAATATTCTACTGAAATACCAGATAGTAAACTTGGGTGAGCACGACCAGTACGAACTTTAGAAAGGTTATTTTTTAGCGCTTCAACGCTTTTATCCATGCGCTCTTGCGCGTCTTGTTTGATTTCGTTAATCACAGTTTCACCTTAAAAATGTCATCTTTCTTAAAGAAAGCTTAAAAGGGTTAAGTCAAGCGAAGCGCCACCTAATGTGTTGCTCTAGGTGACATCTTGAATTATACGTCAGCGTTGATCAGCGTTCCTTCCGCCTCACCCATTACCACACGGCGTAGCGCACCTGGTTTGTTCATATTGAATACACGGATTGGCATTTTATGATCACGAGCAAGAGTGAACGCTGCCAAATCCATTACTTTCAATTCTTTATCCAGAACTTCTGCATAAGAAAGCTTATCATACAGTTCTGCATCTGGGTTTACTACTGGGTCAGAGGTAAATACACCATCAACTTTTGTTGCTTTTAGAACCACATCAGCTTCAATTTCAATACCACGTAAGCATGCTGCTGAATCTGTTGTAAAAAATGGGTTACCTGTACCTGCAGAGAAGATCACTACACGTCCTTGGCGAAGTTCACGAATAGCATCAGCCCAGTTGTAATCGTCACACACACCTTTTAAAGGAATAGCAGACATTACTCGAGCATTGACATACGCACGGTGAAGTGCATCACGCATTGCTAGACCATTCATTACAGTTGCTAGCATACCCATATGGTCACCTACAACACGGTTCATGCCTGCTTCAGCTAGGCCTGCACCACGAAATAAATTACCACCACCGATCACTACACCAACTTGAACACCCAGTTCTACCAGCTCTTTTACTTCTTGGGCCATACGGTCAAGAACTGCTGGATCAATACCAAAACCATCTTCACCTTGAAGAGCTTCACCGCTCAGTTTTAATAAAATACGTTGATACGCAGGTTTAGGGTTCGTAGTCATGGAGTTTACCTTCCAAAGAGAGTTGTTAATTAACAGTCATAAATGAGCACAGTATTTTATGATCATTGATCACAGCTCGTTTTCGTCGCTCTTTTCGTAAAAAGACCGCAGCCATGGCTACGGTCTAGTATTCAGGCAATTGCTAGGGATTAACCTTTCTGAGCAAGTGCAACTTCTTCAGCGAAGCTCATTTCAGCAGCTTTCTCGATACCTTCACCTACTTCTAGGCGAACGAAAGTCTCAACAGAAGCACCTTTCTCTTTTAGCATTTCGCCAACAGATTTCTTAGGCTCCATAATGAAAGCTTGACCAGTCAAAGAGATTTCGCCAGTGAATTTCTTCATGCGGCCGATAACCATCTTCTCAGCGATCTCTTGTGGCTTACCTTCGTTCATAGCGATTTCAACTTGAACTTCTTTTTCTTTTGCTACTACGTCAGCTGGAACGTCTTCTGGATTAACGAACTCAGGCTTAGAAGCAGCAACGTGCATAGCAACGTGCTTAAGTGTTTCAGCGTCGCCTTCACCAGCAACTACAACACCAATTTTCTCACCGTGACGGTAAGAAGCCATTGCAGAACCGTTTACGTATGCAACGCGACGAATGTTGATGTTTTCGCCGATTTTTGCAACTAGAGCCACACGTTCTTCTTCAAACTTAGCAACAAGTTCCTCAGCAGTAGCTTTAGTCGCTAGAGCATCAAGTGCTACTTTTTCTGCAAATGCAGTGAAGTTACCGTCTTTAGCAACGAAGTCAGTTTGGCAGTTAACTTCAAGAAGAACAGCTACGCCATTTTCTTCTTTAATGATGATTGCGCCTTCAGCTGCAACGTTACCAGCTTTCTTAGCTGCTTTCGCTGCGCCGGATTTACGCATGTTTTCAATTGCTAGTTCGATGTCAGCGTTTGCTTCTACAAGCGCTTTCTTACATTCCATCATGCCAGCGCCAGTGCGCTCGCGAAGTTCTTTAACTAGAGCAGCAGTAACAGCCATTCTCTATTCCTCGTTTGATTCGAATAAGGTAAAAAACAGGGGCCTACATTGTCGGCCCCATTGCTAACTATAACTCAGTCTATGCTAAAACAATCATTCACATAAACTAAGTGTGACACAGAGCCGTGATTATTCAGCTTCTACGAAACCGTCTTTTTCAGCAACTGCTGCAACGTCTTTGTTGCGACCTTCAGTTACTGCTGATGCAGCAGCATTTAGGTATAGTTGAACTGCACGGATTGCATCATCGTTACCTGGGATGATGTAGTCTACGCCGTCTGGGTTAGAGTTAGTATCTACCACTGCGTATACTGGGATACCAAGGTTGTTAGCTTCTTTAATTGCAATGTGCTCGTGATCAGCGTCGATTACGAATAGAGCGTCAGGAAGACCACCCATATCTTTGATACCACCAAGAGACTTCTCTAGCTTCTCCATTTCACGAGTACGCATTAGAGCTTCTTTCTTAGTTAGTTTTTCGAAAGTACCGTCTTGTGCTTGTGCTTCGAAATCTTTTAGACGCTTGATAGATTGACGAACTGTTTTGTAGTTCGTTAGCATACCACCCAACCAACGGTTGTTTACGTAGTATTGGTTGCTTGCAATTGCAGCTTCTTTAACAGCTTCAGATGCAGCGCGCTTAGTACCTACAAAAAGAACTTTACCTTTCTTCTCGCCAACTTTAGCTAGTTCAGCTAGAGCGTCGTTGAACATTGGTACTGTTTTTTCTAGGTTAATGATATGAACGCGGTTACGAGCACCAAAGATGAATGGCTTCATTTTTGGGTTCCAGTAACGAGTTTGGTGACCGAAGTGAACACCAGCTTTTAGCATATCGCGCATTGATACAGTTGCCATTTTAAAATCCTCTATGGGGTTAGGCCTCCACATTCCCCATACCTCCGACTAAGCTTCTGCTCAGCACCCCGGAACATGTGACGGAATGTGTGTGATTTAAAGATAAAAGTTTATCGGAGATAAGCTTGCTTCGTTACATTTTTAACAAAAGTAAAGAGAACAGTCCTCTACTCCGGCGCGCTTTATAACATAATTCAGCCTAGATTGGCTAGTAAAAATTCTCTATCATGCTCCCTCTAAAGACGTCACAAAGCACCATACTCTGATTAAAATCTCATAAATGAGAGCTCTTTAAATACAATTCATCACCTTAACTGGCTGGGTTAAGGGCTGGATGTCTGATAGAATAAAAACATTCGCACATTTGCGAGACTACGAATAAATAGAGAAAGCCAATGTCAATCAAGATTAAAACTGCTGAAGAAATCGAACGCATGCGTATTGCGGGCAAGTTAGCCGCATCCGTACTAGAAATGATCGAACCACACATTAAAGCTGGGGTTACAACAGATGAGCTTAACCAAATCTGTCACGATTATGCTCTAAAAAATGGCGCTTACTCTGCACCGCTTGATTACCATGGATTCCCTAAATCAATCTGTACGTCAATCAATCATATTGTTTGTCACGGTATTCCTGCAGCACAAGATGAAATCGGTGCCAATGGTCAAATGAAACCCGCAGTTCTTAAAGATGGTGATATCATCAACGTAGATATCACTGTAATTGTCCCGAACGATGAAAATGCGGATTTAACCGTTCGCCCACAAGGCTACCATGGCGATACTTCAAAGATGTTCTTAGTGGGTGATGTATCTCCTGCTAACAAGCGCCTTTGTATGGTTGCTCAAGAATCACTATACCTTGGAATGCGCCAAGTAAAACCTGGAGCAACAGTAGGCGACATTGGTACTGCGATCGAAAAATACATCAAAGAAAATAACAAGAACAATCCACGTAATAAATTCTCAATTGTGAAAGACTTCTGCGGTCATGGTATCGGTGATGAGTTCCACGAAGAACCACAAGTCGTCCACTACAAGAATAAAGATCGTCGCGTATTAAAAGAAGGGATGTGTTTCACCATAGAACCGATGATCAATGCGGGTAAATTCGGTTGTTCGATCGACGCGGAAGATGACTGGACAGTTTACACTGGTGATGGCAAAAACTCAGCACAATGGGAGCATACTATTGTTGTCACTAAAGATGGGTGTGAAGTACTCACACTCCGAAGTGATGAGAGTATTCCACGTCTGATGAAAAACGTTTAATCATCGAATTCTTTTTCTATCCTCGCCCATGCGGGGATATTTTTTATGCGTATAAAATTTGTTAGATTGGTTAGACTAACTCGTCGCATGGATCGCCAAAATGACCTTTCAGCCACCTACTACATTTACCGATGAACAGCTCAACGTTGATAACTTAAAGCAAGCACTCGAAGAGTTCCATCTGTCCCAAAAACAAGATTTTTTAAATTACCTCCCTGTTAGCAATTTGGTATTATCACGTGCAGAGTATATGGATTTGCTACTCGATCGCCTCTGGAAACACTTTGGTTTTTACGAACTACCACACATTTCACTGGTCGCAGTAGGTGGCTACGGAAGGCGTGAACTACACCCCCTTTCCGATATTGATATCCTCATTCTGTGCAACCAGACGTTGCCTAATGCTATCGAAGCTAAAATTAGTGGATTCATTACCCTACTTTGGGATTTAAGACTCGAAGTGGGCCATGCTGTTCGAACCGTTGAACAATGTGCAGAAATCGGCCGTTCTGACTTAACGGTTGCTACTAATTTACAAGAAGCACGTTTATTATGTGGTTGTGAAAGCACCTATCAATCTTTACAAAACATCGTTTTATCTGAATCGTTCTGGCCCAGCGAAACCTTCTATAGCGCCAAAATACAAGAGCAGCGTGAACGCCACTCCCGTTATCACGATACGACTTACAATCTTGAGCCAGATATTAAATCGACACCAGGTGGTTTGAGAGATATTCACACTTTAAGTTGGGTAGCTCGACGTCATTTTGGTGCCACCTCTTTGCTAGAAATGAGCCGGCATGGATTCTTAACAGATGCCGAATACCGTGAGCTGGTCGAGTGTCAGGATTTTCTATGGCGGGTACGCTTTGCTCTTCATATTGAGCTACGCCGCAGTGATAATCGCTTGACGTTTGCTCATCAAGCCCAAGTGGCTGAGCACCTTGGCTATACTGGTGAAGGAAACCGAGGTGTCGAGATGATGATGAAAGAGTTCTATCGCACACTTCGCCGAGTTGCCGAACTGAACAAAATGCTGCTCAAGTTATTTGATCAAGCCATTATTAACGGTGGTGCCACTCCAGAGGCGAAAATCATCAGCCAAGATTTTCAACGCAAGGGCAATTTAATTGAAGCTCGGAAGCCTGCTTTATTTCAAGCTCGCCCAGAAAGTATCTTAGATATGTTTCTACACATCGCTAACGATTCAAGTATTGAAGGAGTTAGTCCAGCAACACTTCGGCAACTTCGAACGGTGCGCCGACGACTCAATAAATTTCTGCACACCATTCCACAAGCGCGTGACAAATTCATGGCACTGTGCCGCCACCCAAATGCGCTGCATAAAGCATTTGGGTTGATGCATAAACTGGGTGTACTCGCCGCCTACCTACCGCAATGGAGCCAAATTGTAGGTCAAATGCAATTCGACCTATTCCATGTTTATACCGTTGATGAGCATAGTGTCCGTTTACTGAAACACATCAATACATTCAGCAACCCAGACAATCATGATAAGCACCCTATATGCTGTGACGTTTATCCTCGGATTCAAAAAAAAGAACTGTTGATCATCGCCGCAATTTTCCATGACATAGGCAAAGGACGAGGTGGTGATCACTCTATTATTGGTGCAGAAGAAGCCTACGAATTTTGTATTGAGCATGGTCTATCTAAACCAGAAGCAAAGTTGGTTAGTTGGCTGGTCAGACACCACCTACTCATGTCAGTCACCGCTCAGCGGCGTGATATTTATGATCCTGACGTCATTACTGAGTTTGCTAAAAAAGTACGTGATGAGGAATCTCTCGAGTTTCTCGTCTGTTTGACCGTCGCTGACATCTGTGCGACAAACCCTGAATTGTGGAACAGTTGGAAACGCACGCTGCTTGCTGAGCTCTTTTATTCGACTCAACGAGCCCTGCGGCGTGGTTTAGAGAACCCAGTCGACGTGCGTGATCGCATTCGCCACAACCAACAAATGGCCTCTGCGCTCCTTCGTAAACAGGGGTTTACTTCTCGTGAAGTAGAGGTCTTGTGGCAACGCTTTAAAGCCGACTATTTCTTGCGACATACCCATAAGCAGATCGCTTGGCATGCAGCCAATATCCTCAAGATGAGCGACCTGACCCAGCCTCTGATCTTGATCAGCAAAAAGGCAACAAGAGGAGGTACGGAAGTCTTTGTTTACTGTAAAGATCAACCCGCTCTATTTGCAAAAGTCGTAGGTGAACTGGATCGACGTAATCTTAATGTTCATGATGCCCAGATCATGACCAGCAAAGATGGTTATGCCCTAGATACCTTCATGATCCTTGACCAACACGGCAAAGCTCTCGTACAAAATCGCCACAAAGCCATTAGGAAGCATTTAGTTCAAGTCCTTGATGAGAAACACCAGACTCAACTCAAACCACGCCGGACTCCACATAAGTTACAACATTTTAAAGTCAAAACATCGGTTGATTTCCTCCCAACGAAAAGTAAAAAGCGCACACTTATGGAGCTCGTCGCACTCGATACTCCAGGACTCTTAGCGAATATTGCGCATACTTTTGCCAGCTTGGGGGTTAATCTACATGCAGCAAAAATCACCACCATCGGTGAAAGAGCAGAGGATTTATTCATTCTTACGAGTGAGGCCGGAGGAAGACTGAGTGAAGAACAACAAGAGGAATTAAGAACAAAGATCATAGAGAAGCTGCGAATACCCTAACAAGGGGCCACAAACTCTAATCTAATCGAAGGGGCGGAATGTTTCGCCCCTTGATCGGTTTCACCACTAAGAACATTCCGTCTTAGTACTCAGTAACGTCGTGTCCCAACCAAAACGGGTAAACAACTGTTGCCAAGTATCATCGATTGGCGCTCGGATGATCACTTCTTTGCCTGTCAGCGGATGAACAAAACTAAGTTCCGAAGCGTGTAACAATAAACGACGTGAATCAAACTTCTCACGATAGAGCTTATTGTGCTTTCCATCCCCGTGTGTGGTATCACCAACAATAGGATGACGAAGATGTGCCATATGTCGACGTAATTGATGCTTACGACCTGTTTGAGGTTGCATTTCCATCAAACAATAACGTGTGGTTGGGAACTTACCCGTAGAATAAGGCACTTCTACTTTGGCGAGTGGCTTATAGGCCGTTATTGCTTGTTGGGCTTCTTTCTCTTGAGTCGCGAATTTATCAGCAATTTTATCCAGCTCAACTTTGAGTGCGTAATCCAGCACCCCTTCTTGTTCTATCCAGCCGCGAACTATTGCGTGATAGGTTTTTTGCATCTCATGTTCCGCAAACATAGGCATCACCTTAGCAGCAACTTCACTCGATAAAGCAAACACCAAGACACCAGAAGTTGGGCGATCTAAACGATGTAACGGAAAGACATGTTGACCAATTTGGTCACGCAACGTTTGCATCACAAACTGGGTTTCATGTTTATCTAACCAACTGCGATGAACTAACATCCCCGCAGGTTTATTGACGGCAACCAAATAAGCATCTTGATAAACAATATCTAACTCTACTGGGGCTGGGCTCGTTTCTGTTTCTAACATTAAATTAAAATCACTTACATAGTTGATCAATAGCACGAATCGTCATCAGTAACTCAGCGTAATGAGTTTCCTGCTTCCACGCTTCTGAAAAATAGGGCTCTAACAAAAAGCCTTTAGGCAAAGGTTGTTTTTCCTCGACCAAGCTTCGCATTTTTGCGATAAAAATCCACTGTAACCACTCATGTGGATGCAGGGTATCAATAGCAAAAGGCTCAACACTCAACAGCGCCTGCTGTTCGGGCTCATTGGTCTGCCAAAGTTGTTGCTGATGCAGTTGCTTTTCGAGTTGGTCCAATAAACGGCCTAACTGGATGTTTGTTTCCATTAATTCCACCTCAAACCTTGAATTAGCCAAGAATGATACCATTTCTTTTAAAAAGAACGTTAGGACGTCGTATTCAATGGAAAACATCCAAACTCTCACACAGTTACTCAGCAACAGCCAGTGTGAATACCAAATCTTTGATCTTGGTCGTCGCCTGAAAAACATCGACCCTGAAATATTTTCTCGTGTTGAACAAGGACAATCACCTTACCCATTCCCAATGCAACGTAAAGCACACTTAGCCATTGCTTATTGGAATGAAAAGAAGCAGCCTTGGATTTGGTTTTTAAAGTTTGAGCTTGATGAACGCGGTTTATTAAAACAAGCGGACATTGGCAATTTCATTAAATACGTCGTAGAAGCCATGGGGACACGATTGAGTGGAGAGCTATCCGAAGAGCAACAACAAAAGCTTTCTAATAACCCATACACGTTCAAACCTTCTGAAGAAAAAATGGCGGTTTTTCATAGCCAGATCCGCACTAATCTGAATTTACCATCCAGCCAGTACTACGAACATACTCAGCATTACTTTAGTGGTGGTTTGGGGTGGAATAACTGGCAAACGGTTGGGCTGCAAGGTATCGCCGACATTGCCACTCGCCTTAATCAAGAACACAATGCTGCCATGCTCTGCAAAGCGTTCAAACAGTTACCCAATGAACCTCTTTATGCCCTGCTTGGTGCGCTAGAGCATGTTACACTTCCAGCGCGCCTCGCAGAGCCAGTAATACAAAAAACCCAGCATGAAATTGACAGTCAAGAGCCCGATCTCTTTTTACTTTCTGCCTTAACTCGCGCTCTTGCTGGTGCACCAAGCGAATTGGCATTACCTGTCATTAGCACCATCTTAGACAGCCCTCGTTTAAGTCACCCGGAAGTACTGGTCGGCATCGCAGGTAGGACTTGGCATTTACTGGCACAAGCAAATACCGCTGAACAGTTCCTACTTCGTTTAGCACAAACAGGTAATCAAGCCTTATTTAACCAGTTGTTCGCTGATTTAGTCATGCTACCAGAATTACGTATGGTGTTGCTGCCTTTACTTCATACCAGTCCATCAGAAACGTTGGCAACTGCTCTCGCCAACCTTCAACAAGCCACTAAAAAGTAAGGCAAGGAGCTTGATGTGATCGAAGATTTATTTGCGATTATTGGCTTATGTTTGTTCTGTTTTCTATTCTGGCAACAACGACGTCAATCTGAGCTAGCAAAAGCAGCAATTGCTCGCAAGTGTGAACAATTAGATCTGCAACTGATCAGCACCGCTTTCGGGGCTCATAAAATAAAAACACCCGCAGGTAAATTACGCTGGCATACCACATATCAATTTGAATTTTCATCTTTAGGCGATGATTGCTACCAAGGTGAGTTGACCATGATCGGCTTTAGACCGGTTAATTTTCATCTTCCGGCACACCGAATGTAGGCCATACTTAAGGTTGAAATAAAGCGAGCACCCTTTGCATAAGCTGCGCCAAGGCATTAGGTATTGAATGTTTCACACCTCACGCAAAGTTAAGAGACATACCCAAGCAACCTCAAGATACTTGGATATAAAGAAGTAATAAGGATTCGATATGCTAACTCAAGATGTCACCCATGAGCTAGAAACAGTGATGACACAATTGCAGCAGCAAGGTAAAGAACCTACCGTTGCTTTAGTGAAAGCACGACTCAAAACGACTATTCCAATGCCAGCATTGATTACCGCAGTAAAAAGTTGGAAAAATGCTCAGCGCGTGCCAAAAGTCGAAGTGGCCCAACCTAACTCAACAGAGCAGGATAGACTGGCCCAACTTGAGACTACTGTTGCCAGCTTAATGATCAGAATTGAAAAACTTGAAGCACAACTGAACGAGAAAGCATCATGAAATTATGGGTAGACGCTGATGCGTGTCCTAAAGTCATCCGTGAAACCATTGTCCGTGCTGCAGAACGGACTGGGGTAGAGTGTACCTTTGTCGCCAATCATCTCATCCCTATTCCCAAGCGCGCAAATATTCATTCTCTTCAGGTTCCTGCTGGCTTTGATATTGCCGACAATGAGATTGTAAGACGAGTTGAAGCCAATGACTTGGTCATCACTTCAGACATTCCTTTGGCCGATGAAGTGATCGCCAAAGGCGCATTGGCTTTAAGTTCTCGCGGTGAGCTGTACACCAAAGACACCATAAAAGCTCGGCTCAATATTCGTGATTTTATGGATACGATGCGATCGAGTGGTATTCAAACTGGCGGCCCTGCAGCCCTATCTCAAACGGAACGACGTGAGTTCGCCAATCACTTAGATCGTCTTTTAGCCAAACGTTAGCCTTAATTAACTCGGATTAATAATTACTTATAAACTGATGCTGATAATCCGATGTTAATAAATCGATATTGATAAAAAGCCTGCGCTTATAAACGCAGGCTTTTTAAATGGTTGTTGCGGTGACAGCTAGATGATTTATTTAAATAGAGACTTTATTTAAAACGCTGTCACTGAAGCGCCCAATTTCTAGTCTGTTTTATCTCGCAGGATAATAGGTCGCAGCTTCTGGGCCAACAGGTAGACCAAAGACAAACACCCAAAGATAAAACAGCACACTCCAACCAATAATGAAACAGATAGAGTAAGGAAGCATTGTCGCAATCAGTGTTCCTATTCCTAAGTTTTTCACATAACGAGTTGCGACAGCTAGAATCAGACCAAAATAGCTCATCATCGGAGTGATAATGTTGGTCGTAGAGTCACCGATACGGTAAGCCGCTTGAATAGTCTCAGGTGCATAACCAACAAGCATCAACATTGGCACAAAAATCGGAGCCGTTACTGCCCACTGTGCAGAGGCAGAACCGATCATTAAGTTAATAAAACCACACATTAATATAAAGGCAAAAAACAACGCAGGTCCAGTCAAACCAATCGTTTGTAAGAAGTCAGCCCCTGCTACCGCGAATACTTGACCGAAGTTGGTCCACTTAAAGAAAGCAACAAACTGAGCAGCAAAGAAAACTAGGACAATATACATCCCCATTGATGACATGGACTTAGACATGGCATTGATGACATCACGGTCATTTTTCATCGTGCCCACGACACGACCGTAGACGAAGCCAGGTATAGCAAAGAACACAAAGATAAACGCCACAATACTTTTCAGAAATGGTGACCCTGACACCGTACCCGTAGCCGAACGCAGTACACCATCAGCTGGGACGATGGTCCAGGCAATTAAAGCTGAAACAGCCAAAACAGCAAGACCCGCAGCTTTCAGGCCTTTTTTTCTTGACCAGTAAGACCACCTAGCTTGTCTTTTGAAAGATCTTCAGACGCATCCTCTTCATTGTATTTGCCTAATTTGGGCTCAACAATCTTCTCAGTAACAAAAGCACCAGTAGTCGCAATAAAGAAAGTAGAAATAAACATAAAGTACCAGTTTACTTCTGGACCAACAGTATAAGTTGGGTCAATCATTTGTGCTGCGGTCTGAGTGATACCTGATAGCAATGGGTCAACTGTACCAATCAGTAAATTTGCTGAATAACCACCAGACACACCAGCAAATGCGGCAGCTAAGCCTGCAAGTGGATGACGCCCCAAGGAATGGAATAGCATGGCAGCTAATGGAATCAGCACCACATAGCCCAGTTCCGATGCCGTATTAGACATGATACCAGCAAAAACTACCGTTACAGTTACCATGCGCTGTGAAGCTCCCATAACTAACCCACGCATCGCAGCCGACAGTAGGCCTGAGTATTCAGCAATGGCCACACCAAGCATCGCAACCAACACAGTCCCTAATGGAGCAAAACCGACAAAGTTTTTCACAAGATTGGTTACGATAAGTTCTAAGCCTTGCGCATTTAAAAGGCTGACCACTTCAATCATGCCATTAGCGGCTCGACCAGGCGCACCTTCAGGACGAGGATCCACCACAGAGACCCCAAAAAAACCAGCGATGCCAGACATGACAATAATCGCTAAACAGAAAATCGCAAAAAGTGTGATTGGGTGAGGTAAAAGGTTACCCAAATACTCAACCGCATCAAGAAAGCGTGTAAATAGCGACTTCTTCGGAGCAGGTTGTTTATTAATTGAAGCAGATGATCCCATTTGTTCCCTCCTTGGTATTTACCACTGCATAATGTAAACAAAATGTCACAAACTTTTGCAGGGTACTTGAGCCGCACACTAAATCAAAGCCACAAATGTTACAATTGATTAATCATAGGCGATTTTTTAACCTTTAAATTGCAATTTAATAGATAAAACATCTAGATATGAATGGAAAAATAATCATTTAAATAATCAATATTAAAAATAAACAAACCAAAAAACAAAGTGACCCTATGCAATAAAGAAAACAAACCATGGTGAGAGTCGTCAGAAAAAGAGAAAATCACAAGAGTCGTCTTAAATTAGAGCAATCCTCTGAAAGAGCATTTATTATTTGAAGTTCAACAAAAGCAAGAGTGAAAAAGAAACAAACTATGTACGCAGTAGAGCCAATAGGATGGGTTGAAAGCCCTTATAAAGAAAAGTTTGCCGTTCCTCGCCAACCTCGATTGGTAACAGCAGCACGCTCACGTGTCAAACTCATTGGCAAAGCAAATTGTCCAGAGGCCGTACGTGGTTTGGAACAGTTTTCTCATGTATGGCTGTTGTTTTTGTTCGATCAAAATTTAGATGCTGGGTGGAAACCGACAGTGCGCCCTCCAAGGTTGGGGGGCAATGAACGCATCGGGGTCTTTGCTTCCCGTTCAACCTTCAGGCCCAATGGCATTGGTATGTCTGCTGTAGAAGTAAGAGGCATCAGTAAAAAAGGCGATCAGATTTATCTTGATCTTGGGAGTGTCGATTTAGTTGACGGAACACCTATCATCGATATTAAACCTTATATCCCTTACTCAGATGCTGTTGAAACGGCTGCGGGAGGCTACGCGGAAGAAGAACCACAAAAGACACAAGTTACTTTTTCATTATCGGCACAAACGGGGCTTGAACAACGCCAAGATGCTGAATATGTCACGGCTGTCATTGAACAAGTTCTGGCACAAGACCCACGCCCAGCTTATAAAAAAATGACGCGTGATGACAAAGAATATGCAGTAAATTTGTTCGATCTCAACGTTAAGTTCATTGTGAGAGATAACTTAATAACAGTAACTGCAATCGAAAGCTTTTGACAAAGGCATTTGACTGATATTATAGCAGGCTAACAGTTTCCCCCTCTGGGGCCTCATACTCCTGTCCATTCCGGCTTGAGTATTCACTTTAATAAACGGATAAATTTAATGCGTACCAGTAATTATCTTCTTTCTACTCTGAAGGAGACTCCAAACGACGCAGAAGTAGTAAGCCATCAGCTTATGCTTCGCGCGGGTATGATCCGTAAGCTGGCTTCAGGTCTTTATACCTGGCTGCCTACTGGTCTACGTGTGCTGCGTAAAGTCGAAAACATCGTTCGTCAAGAAATCGACAATGCAGGTGCAGTCGAAACTTTGATGCCCGTTGTTCAGCCGTTTGAACTATGGGAAGAGACAGGCCGTTCTGAGAAGATGGGTCCTGAGCTACTTCGCTTTACTGACCGTCATACTCGTCCGTTTGTTCTTAGCCCTACCGCTGAAGAAGTGATCACTAGCCTTGTGCGTAACGAAGTGAGCTCTTACAAGCAGCTTCCGCTAAACCTGTACCAAATCCAAACTAAATTCCGTGATGAGCGTCGCCCACGTTTCGGCGTCATGCGTGCGCGTGAATTCTGCATGATGGACGCATACAGTTTCGACATCGACAAAGAAGGTCTAGAGAAATCTTACCAAGCGATGCACGATGCTTACTGTAAAGCATTCGATCGCATGGGTCTTGAGTACCGTCCAGTACTTGCTGATTCTGGCGCTATCGGTGGTAGCGGCTCTCAAGAGTTCCACGTACTCGCTGAAAGCGGCGAAGACCTAATCGCATTCTCTACTGAGTCTGATTACGCAGCGAACATCGAAAAAGCAGAAGCGGCAGTGCCTTCAAGTGAGCGTGCTGAACCAACTCAAGAGATGACGCTAGTTGATACGCCAAACGCGAAAACAATCGCTGAGCTTGTTGAACAGTTCGACATGCCTATCGAGAAAACCGTTAAAACACTCTTCGTTAAAGCATCTGATGAAGTAGACGCAGATATCATCGCGCTTATCATCCGTGGCGACCACGAACTGAACGAAGTAAAAGCGGAAAACCTTCCTCAAGTTGCTGCTCCTCTAGAGATGGCTACAGAAGAAGAAATTCGTGCACTGATTGGCGCAGGTCCTGGCTCTCTAGGCCCAGTAAACCTTGAACTGCCATTCATTGTTGACCGCACAGTAGCTGTAATGAGCGACTTCGGCGCAGGCGCTAACATTGATGACAAACACTACTTCGGTATCAACTGGGGCCGTGACGTTGAGCTAGGCCAAGTTGAAGACCTACGTAACGTAGTAGAAGGCGATCCAAGCCCATGTGGTCAAGGTACGCTAATGCTTAAACGTGGTATCGAAGTTGGTCACATCTTCCAACTAGGTAAAGCTTACTCAGAAGCAATGAACTGTGGTGTGCTTGGACCTGACGGTAAGAATGTCATCCTAGAGATGGGTTGTTATGGTATCGGTGTATCACGTGTTGTTGCTTCTGCAATCGAGCAGAACCACGACAAATACGGCATCATCTGGCCTGACGCACTAGCCCCTTTCCAAGTAGCTATCGTTCCTATGAACATGCACAAGTCAGAAGAAGTGAAAGAAGCAGCTGAGAAGCTGTACGCTGAACTGACAGCTATGGGTATCGAAGTACTATTCGATGACCGTAAAGAGCGCCCGGGTGTAATGTTCTCTGATATGGAGCTTATCGGTATTCCTCACACTATCGTGATCGGTGATCGTTCAATGAAAGAAGGTAACTTCGAGTACAAGAACCGCCGCTCTGGTGAGAAGACAGCTGTTGCTATGGCAGACATCATTGAACACATTAAGGCTCAACTTCAGTAAGCTGCACAGAACACATAGTGCTGAATGCATAACGATGAAAAGGGTTGGTTTCGGTCAACCCTTTTTACTTTAAGGAAGCCTACAACATTCCACATCGTTAATCTTTGGTTCAGATTTATCAAATTATACTGGATTGAAACTCATGAGGAGGTCACCCATGGATCTAAAAAGTCTTCTTAACCAAGCACTCAAATCAGACCTATTTAAACAAGGTGCTGACGCGCTTGGTAAACAAACTAGCAATATCAAATCTTCATCAAATTCGAACCAGTTAAAAACACTTGGTGCTGGCGCAATTGGTGGCGGGCTTATTGGCATACTAATAGGCTCGAAGAAAAGCAAAAAGATGGCAAAAAAAGTGGGTTCTGGGGCTCTCAAGTTAGGCGGAGCCGCTGCATTAGGGGCAATGGCCTATAAAGTCTATAACGATTGGCAAGCAAAGCAAGATACCCAAGTAACTAATGAATCTTTCGATCCTAATGATAAAAATCATTCTAAGCTAATCCTCAAAGCTATGGTGGGTGCAGCTAAAGCCGATGGCCATGTTGATGAACAAGAAATGGCTCGCATCGAACAAGCCTTGACAGAAATGGGCGTAGATAATGACGTAAGGGAATTAATTGATCAAGAACTACACAAACCTCTCGATCCTGCAGAAATCGCACGACTTGCAAGCTCCCCTCAGCAAGCATCAGAAATTTATCTAGCGTCACTTATTGTAGTCGATGAGCAGAATTTTATGGAGAAAGCTTACTTACAAGAGCTTGCAAAACAGCTGAACCTTGCTCCAGGCGTTACCTCACAATTAGAAGCACAATTAGAGTGATATCTGTTTGCTCAGATTATTCGTAAATTTGAAGCTAGAGCAAGTAACTCCTTTGAGTTTCAAAACAGCTATGTGTATATTTGGCAACAGTAAACACGAACTGAAGGTTTAACCATGCAAGTATACAGCTGTTGTGATTTGGTACGTGGGCTCTATGCTCAAATCGGTAGTGGTGATCAAGCTTATATTCCTCACGCAATCTCATGTGCAGTGAAAGCACTAAACGATGTTGCAGCTGACAGCTCTCTATCCAGAGACGTTCGTGAAAAAGCTGCCTTTGCTGCGGCAAATTTACTAATTTCTGATTTTGAGGATAAATGATGAATCTGGCTAACTTTGAGTCTATGGATCCCATTATGCTGATGAGTATCGTCAATATGAAGTTACGTGACGACTTCAGTGGCGATCTGGATAAATTGGCTGCATTTTTTGATATTGAACGTACTGCCCTTGAAGAAAAGCTTGCAACAGCAGGGTTTGATTTTTTACCTGAGGCAGGTCAGTTCCGTTAATCGTGACGTATAACGTATAAAGCGAATAGAAAAAAGGGCTTGATGAATTATCAAGCCCTTGTCTTTTATATACCGAGTCAGCTTCTTAGCCGAAGGAAGCCCAGATAACTGTCGCGACCAAAATCGGACAAACGAACTTTACATATACTGGCCAGACTTTCCCAAACCAGCCTTGAGTAAACTCAGGACAACCTTGTTCAAGCTCTTTGATTCTCGAGTGACGGTTCCATACCCAGCCGCCGAATAGACAGAACAGTAATGCCGCTATAGGTTGTAGGTACTGGGTCGCGATAGTTGCAACCATGCCAAAAAGTGATCCAAAGTTAAAGATAATAACGATACTGAATAATGCAATTAAGCCACCCAGTGCCCAGCTTGTTGTGCTTCGCTTGGTATTAAATCGTTCACCAACTAGCGCCACCGGACATTCAAGCATCGAGATTGAAGATGTTAGGGCCGCAATCGTCAATAGTAAGAAGAACACAATGGAAAAGATTTGCCCAAGCACACCCAGGCTATCAAACATCAGTGGTAGAACAGTAAATACCAAGGTGTCTGAACTTAATAGTGAGCCATCTTCTGCATAGATTTGAACACCTTTTTGCATTGCAACGAACATCGCTGGCATCACCACTAGACCAGCAATAAAGGCAACAGCAGTATCGACTATCGTTACGTTCATCGCCATCTTCGGTAGGTTCTCTTTCTTACTCAGGTAAGAGCCATAGATAAGCATCGAACAGCCACCGATGGTCAGAGAGAAGAAGCCTTGTCCCATCGCGGCTAGGATAAGCTTACGATCCCATATTTTTTCGAAATCAGGTACTAGGTAGTGCTTCAAACCTTCCATTGCACCGTTTTGTGTCATGATATAAGCAAACAACAAAGCAAATAGTACAAAAAGAGCAGGCATTAGACGTGTAGACCACTTCTCTATTCCTTGCTTCACACCACCTTGAACAATCAAAATAGTCAGGACATAAAAGCTTATTGTGCCAAATACATTACGTTCAACACTGAAACCTTTTAACCACTGTGTTGTCGTTTCCATCCCCATAAGATCAGTAATGGCACTCAACATAAAGCAAATTAGCCAACCACCAACTATCGAGTAGAAAGCTAGCACTGCACTCGGTACGCTTAAGCCTATCCAGCCAACGAAACCACCAAGCTTTTTGCCTACAGCATTGTTCGTCAGAGAACGCATACTGTCGACTGGGTTAGCTTGACCATGGCGACCAATGGCCATTTCAACCACCAGCATCGGGAAGGCAACAATAAGGATCAATATTAAGTAAACCAATAAGAAGGCACCACCACCATTGCTTGCGGTTTGGGTAGGAAAGCCCCAAATATTACCCAAACCAACTGCGGCGCCTGCTGCTGCTAAAATAAATCCAAGACGTGAGCCAAAATGCTCACGAGGCTGAGAAGAAGTTTGTTGTGTCATACCACTTATACACATCAGTGAACTAGTTGGCTAGTACGGTACAGTAATATCAATAAAGCCGCAACTATATATACCCAAGTAACCTCAAGATGCTTGATTCAGGGCGAGTGAGGTTACTTGAGTATAGTGGCTAATTCTTCATTATCGTTTTAATCCATCAAACGTTACTGCCTAGCTATCTAAATTCATTCTTTTCTTCTCAGCGATGGAGGTTAACTAGCAAATGTGACTCTAACCTAAGAAAAATCCGCAAAGATAACAACCCTCTAATTCCCAGTGTGATGAGCGGTTCAAAACAAACAATTTCATCATAGTGATACTTTTATTAACTCCAATATTATCCTGCCATGTGCAATTATCTTGAGCGATTTATTTGTTTGTTTGATGTTATTGAGCCTCATACTGGCTCGGGAGAGAAAAATGAAATTAACGTTCTTGCACGGTGCGATAATTGCGGCACTGAGCGCCAGTTACCAAGTCCATGCCTATCCCTGTGACACATTACCTTATTGGGATAAAGTTGAGATTTATACTTCTGGCGATAAAGTTCAAATACAGGATAATGCTTATGAAGCAGCACACTGGACCAAGGGCAAAAATCCTGTCGAACATTCAGAGCAATGGGGCGAATGGAAAAATCTTGGCCAATGTGATGACATAGGCGGAAACCTCCCGCCGAGCGTTTCTTTTTCCTCTCCAACCAACAACGCCATTGTTCCTGAAGGCAGCTTAATTACGCTGCTCGTCGATGCCGATGACAAAGATGGTCAAATCACTCAAGTAGAGTTTTTAGCTGCCCAGCAGTCGATTGCAGTTGTAACTAAAGCCCCTTTTAGTGTTGACTGGACAGCCATCGAAGGCATCTCTCAATTAACGGCAATAGCGACAGATGACCGAGGCTCAATGACCAAAGCCTATATTGCTATTGAAGTTCAACCACAAACTGAATTACTTCCTCCAAGCATCTCTCTAACTAACCCTACGAGCAGTGAGGCACCAATAGCAGGAGATATTATTTTACTAACTGCGCAAGCTGATGACTTAGATGGCTTAGTAACACAAGTGAAGTTTTTTGTTAATAATCAATCCATTGCTATTGATACTGATGCTCCATACGAATTTCTATGGACAGCTCAAGCTGGTAATCATCAAATTAAAGCACAGGCAACCGATGACTCTCAGCTATCGACCTTTAGCCAAGAAGTCTCACTCGTCGTAGCTGAGGTAAACTCTCGTGGCTGCAGCGATGCTGTCCCCTACACTTCAGGCAATCGATATGAAGCAGGAACGTTGGTGTCAAACCTCAACCAAAAATACCGCTGCGACATCGCTGGCTGGTGTTCTTCTGGTGCCGCTTGGGCTTATGAACCAGGTGTTGGTATGCATTGGCAAGACGCTTGGACAGGCCTAGGGGCGTGCACAACCCCACCAGAAGTGACCATGACTTCACCCACAGCAGGACAAATCTTGCTGGCAGGTACAAGCACTGAACTGACTGCCGATGCTCAGGATGCCGATGGCCATATCACTCAAGTTGAGTTTTTTGCAAATAATTCAAGCCTAGGGGTCGCCTCTCAAGCCCCCTATTCGGTCACTTGGAATGCAACGCGAGTTGGTGAAAATCAACTAAAAGCCGTAGCAACAGACAATGACAATAACACATCAGAATCTTTAGTTAACGTGACGGTCAGTGACCAAGACTTAGTGATTTCATTAACATCACCAAGTGCAGGCCAAACAGTGGGCTTGGGCAAAAATCTTGCTCTGAGCGCTGACGCAACCTCGCTGACTTCTGGTATTAAACACGTCGACTTTTTGGTCAATGGGACAATCATCGCAACCGATACAACAGCGCCATACTCAGCCAATTGGACACCCGCCGCTATTGGGAGCTTTACAGTAAGTGCTCAAGCAACCGATCTTGCTGATACAACTGCCCTCTCCGATGCTGTTTCATTGACGGTGGTTGAACAAACCGAGAAACGCCATAAACTGATCGGCTACTGGCACAACTTTGTCAACGGTGCTGGCTGCCCTATGCGATTAGCCGATATGTCAGATGCTTGGGATGTCATTGATATCGCCTTTGCAGAAAATGACCGTAATAGTGATGGCACGGTGCACTTCAATCTCTATTCTGGTGATATCTATAGTGATTGCCCAGCATTAGATCCTACGCAATTTAAGCAAGATATGGCCGCACTCCAAGCCAAAGGCAAAAAGTTTGTGTTATCTCTTGGTGGCGCAGAGGGAACCATTACCTTAAATACCGATCAAGATGAAGAAAAATTCATCTCAAGTCTGACCAATATTATTGCAGAATGGGGCTTTGATGGTTTGGATGTCGATCTAGAGAGTGGTTCAAACCTTCTGCACGGTTCTCAGATTCAAGCCCGTCTTGGCCGAGCTTTACTGCAAATTGAGCAAAACATGGGCGGTGATATGTACCTAACAATGGCACCAGAACATCCTTATGTACAAGGTGGTTATGTGGCTTACAGTGGTATTTGGGGCGCCTACATTCCTCTAATTAACGAAACACGCAGCACGCTCGATCTGCTTCACGTTCAACTTTACAACAATGGCGGACTACCTAACCCATATTTGTCAGGCTCAGCACCTGAAGGTTCTGTAGATATGATGGTTGCCCAATCAAAAATGTTAATCGAAGGCTTTGAGTTGGCAGATGGTACCATGTTTGAACCATTGCGTGATGACCAAGTAGCCATTGGCTTGCCATCTGGCCCAAGCTCAGCCAACTCAGGCCAAGCTCCTATTCAAAATATTCTCGATGCGCTAGATTGTTTAACCAAAGGTACGTCATGTGGCACGGTGAAACCCGCGTTTAACTATCCAAATTATGCTGGGGTTATGACATGGTCCATTAATTGGGATGAGCATGATGGGTTTAATTTTTCACAGCCTGTCGGTGATAAGCTCACTCAAATGAATGCCCAAGACTAATACGAACGGCCATTGAAAGAGTAATAACTCTTGTAGATAACCACGAAACAAAAAAGAGCGCCGAATCATTGGCGCTCTTTGCTTAAACTCAGTGATATCGCTCTGAATCAAGCGCTTTTAAGTCACTTGGGTGGATGTTTTGAAAATGGGATTAACCGATACAGAACTAGATTATGAAAACTTGATAGTTTTTCAGTTCTGGTATTTTCTTGTGTAGCTCCTGCTCTTGTTCTGCGATACCATCAAGTGAATCACACAAGCTTTTTGCTTTCTGCTCCATTTCTTTTGAATGTTCCGATAACCTTTGCTCTACTTTTGCTTGTAAAGAAGACAAGCTTTTGGACAACTCTGTTAAATTAAGACCGCCATCTTCTTTCATTTTCACCGATAGCGCTTCAAATGCACTGCCCAGAAACTCACTGCTAAACAACGCTTGAGCCTTCTCTAAATCCTTTGACCAAGATTGCATCATCGAATCAAAGCTTTCAGCAGGAAGGATAAAGTCACCGTCTTTAAAATAACGCGCTTCCACATCCTTAAAGAACTTGTTTGCGGCTACTTTAACGTTATCAAAAGCAGCCGGGGAATCGATACTCTGTGCAATGTCGTCGATAATATCATTAGCTAATGCAAGACTTTCATCAGCGAGATGTTTCGCTTGAGGAATATACGAATTGAGCTTTTCACGATAGCTTTTTATCGCTTCTTTCTGGCTTTCATTTAAAGTGATCAATTTACCATCAATGAGCAAATCATCGTTGTTATCCACTCTAACTTTCTCACCATTGGTCTTAGTGATCTCTAACGCTTGACCATCTAAACGGACTTCATTTTTAATATCCACATGGCACTGGGCGGTTAAACCACTTGCACTAAACATCAATAAAGAAAGGGGAAGTAATTTATTCATTCATTCATTTCTCTTTGTTTTAGAGGAGTGGCACATTAAAGCAAGCTCAACAAGATCCACTCCTAAATGATACCGCTACACTGATTTGTGTATACCCAAGGTCGTAAACGCTCACCTGGACACTGCTTTCATTCGCCGCTTATCACTATCATGAAACAGCATAATAACTATACCCAAGTAACCTCAAGATGCATGTTCAGCGAGTCGGCCTAAGCTCTAGGCGCGGCAATGATTCGAAGATATAGTGGTTCTACATTGAGAATCGTTAACAAAGTCTTAGAGCTAGGGACGCTCGCCCTTTGGGAGCGTGTCACTGAGCAGGCTTCTTACGTCAGACTACTTGGAAAGAGCCTGCTATTCCGCTTCGTTGTCTTCCTTGAATTCAACTCAGTGACCTCGCTCTGAATAAAACATCATGAAGTCACTTGGGTATATTTAGCAAACCTTAATTAATTCATAGAACTGGACATCGCCTGCTATATTCACTTCAAACTCATCACTTTCGCGTTTGCCCATCAAAGCACGGCCAAGCGGCGAATGAGGCGTAAGCACAAATACGGTTTTCTCTTCATGCTCAACTTTCAAACCACCCGCACATGGTCCTATAAAAAATACTTTTTCGCAATTGTCTTCATCTTGTAGCTCAACATAAGCTCCAACAGAAACGGCCAAATCAGTAAATGAGCGCACCGATAATGCACGGTACTGGCGAAGTTCTTCTTCATTTTCATGTAAGCGCATTGCTTGACCATGAGCAAGATAAGCCGCTTCTAGTGCAAGCGTATCGTATTTATGCTCAGGGACTGTTTCTTCATTTGTTGCTGCATCAACAGCACGCTGAGTCGAAGCGTAAGTAACCTGCCGCTTATGCTCAAGGTGTTGAATAATTTTTTGCACTAGCTCGACTTTATTCATACTTTTTAGAAACGCGTTCCGCAGTAAATCTGTGTTAATGTATCAAAGTTTACCATTAAACTAAGGCTGCCTTACAATGCAAAGTAACCCACTCCTTCAGACTCTCCAGTCTACTTTTGGTTTCGATTCACTTAAAAAAGGACAAGAGTCGGTTATTGAAGCAGTCATGAACGGGCACTCCGCTGCGGCTATTTTCCCTACTGGCTCAGGGAAATCTCTTTGCTATCAGTTGCCTGCTCTCCATCTGCCCGATTTAACCTTGGTCATTTCACCACTACTGGCCTTAATGAAGGATCAATTACAATTCTTACAAAGCCGTGGAATTGCCGCTGCTGCGATTGAAAGTGCGCAAAGTAGAGAAGAAACGCAGCAAATTATGCAAGCGGTGAAAAAAGGACAGATAAAAATTCTGATGATTTCAGTCGAGAGGCTTAAGAATGAGCGCTTTCGTCAATTTATCCGCCAAGTTCCCATCTCCTTGATGGTTGTTGATGAGGCACACTGCATATCTGAATGGGGGCATAACTTTCGCCCAGACTACCTTAAATTGCCTCAATATCAGCAAGAGTTAAACATTCCGCAAGCGTTACTGCTCACCGCAACCGCTACACCCGATGTGATCAAGGATATGCAGCAAAAGTTTCATATCGCCAGTGAACATATGACCATAACCGGTTTCTATCGGTCAAATTTAGATATATCTGTCATACCATGTGAAGAAGCTCACAAGCAAACTCGACTTGGTGAATTGATCACAGGCGACCCCAAGCTTCCTTCGATTGTTTATGTGACACAACAACAAACCGCAGAACAAATAGCCAGTTTCCTGATCCATTTAGGCATCAGTGCTCATGCCTACCATGCAGGAATGAAGCACGAAATACGGGGAAAAATTCAACAACAATTTATGACCAACCAAATTGACTGTATTGTCGCAACCATCGCCTTTGGGATGGGCGTCGATAAAGCCGATATCCGCCGAGTCATTCATTTTGATTTACCCAAATCGATCGAGAACTACGCTCAAGAAATTGGTCGAGCTGGACGCGATGGGCTGCGCTCAGAGTGTATTCTGTTGGGTAACACTGCAGGTTTAACCGTATTAGAAAACTTTGTTTATGGGGATACGCCAGAACCCAGTTCGATCGACTTCGTCTTAGAACAAATCAATCAGCACCCTAACCAGTGGGAAGTGATGACACAGCGCTTATCGCGCGACAGTAACATTAGACAATTACCCCTCAAGACATTATTAGTCTACCTTGAACTGGCACAAGTGATACGGGCAAAATACAGCTATTTTGCAGAATATCGCTTTAAGTTCCTTCGTGAAGAGTCATTTATTGTCCATCAATTTGAAGGAGAACGTCGCCACTTTGTTGAATCCATCTTTCATTGTTCAGCCAAAGCAAAGGTTTGGTGCCAAGTTGACATGAATGCTTTGTGGGAACAATTTCAAGCAGAGCGAAGTCGCGTTATTACTGCGTTAGATTATTTTCATCAACGCGGTTGGGTCGAACTAGAAAGCAAACAGCTAACCGACGTATACTCAGTTCAATCTGATGTTAAGCCCACTACTGATCTTAGCCAACATCTGGTTTCACTGTTTCAGGCCAAAGAAAAGAAAGATATTGACCGTATCCACGCTATGTTGGCTCTATTCCAATCCTCAACGTGTTTGAGCCATCAACTTGCTCACTATTTTGCTGACCATAATGCACCATCGAAGTGTGGTCATTGCTCCGTATGTCGAGGACAAGTCGCTTCTTTCCCACATCCACAACTTGAACTGCCCTCAACGACCGATTTAGCCGCTTGGATTAATGAGTATACTGAGCTCTCTCCTACGACCATCAGTCATGCTACGGTAGCACGCTTCCTTTGCGGCATTAGTACCCCCATGATCACGAAGCTCAAGGCTAATAAATTAAAAGGCTACGGGAGCATGGCTAACGTCTCTTTCGAACAAGTAATACAACAAGTCGAAACAGCCCGAACCTAAAAGAAACTGAGTTGTTTTGCCTGCTCTTCGGGTTTAAGCATCACACTTAAGCCCAATAGACGAATTTCTCGGCCCTTTTGTCGTTGCAAAATAGTACTAAGCAGAATTTTAAAATCTTCTAGCTCAAGCTCTGGATGCACATGCTCAATCGTGGTTAATTGAAAATCAGCAAACTTAACCTTAATTCCTTGTTTTATAATGCTCTTACTCGGACTGACTTTTTCTAAGCGCAGTTTCAGTTCGGGGTACAGTTTGTCTTCAATCACCTGCCAACATTGGTCATAGGTCTTAATATTTTTGCTAAAAGTACGCTCAACACCGACTGATTTACGTTCGCGTTCAACCTCAACTGTTCGCTCATCAATACCATGACTGCGCTTCCACAGCGATGCACCTTGACGACCAAACTGACGCAATAGCTCACGATAATCGGCATTTTTAATGTCTTCACAAAGGTAAAAGCCCGCTTTATGAAGCTTCTCTAAACTGACTTTACCTACCCCAGGGATTTTCTCTAATGGAAGCTTATCTACGACTTCTTGTACCCTATCCGGAGGGATAACAAACTGTCCATTAGGCTTATTCATATCAGAAGCCACTTTAGCTAAGAACTTAATCGGGGCAACACCAGCTGAAGCAGTCAATCCTAGCTCACGTTGGATATCAGCGCGAATCGATTCCGCAATCAAAGTCGCCGAACCTCGACAAGCCATCGAGTGTGTCACATCCAAATACGCTTCATCCAGAGACAGAGGTTCAATAATGAGAGTATAACGTTCAAAAATCGCTCTGATTTGTTGAGAAACTTGCTTGTAAACTGCCATGCGACCGGGGACAACTTGCAAATTAGGACACAGCTGTCGTGCCCTAGCTGTTGGCATAGCACTGCGTATACCAAACTTTCGAGCTTCATAGTTACACGTACTAACCACACCCCGTTGTTTTTCATTCCCTCCTACGGCAAGGGGGATGCCACATAGACTCGGATTGTCACGCATTTCGACTGCGGCATAAAAGCAATCCATATCAACATGAATGATTTTTCTGACTTGTTCCTGCACGCCTGATACACAAAATACTGTTCAAAAAAACAGTATAGCGCAAGTTTAAGCCTGAGGGTATATCCAAATCATTGCCAATTATATCGAGATAACAATATATCTCTAAGTCAATTGTAAGATAATGAATATATAGACTTAAATAAAAAATAACGCTACGTAACCGCAGCGTTATTTATTGCAACATCAACTCTTTGTTGCGTCAGTTTGATTTACTTCGTTATTTCGGTACTTGTGCTAACTTCATCTTTCAGCTTCTTTTTGCGGGTAAAAATACGTTCCACAATAACAAAGAATACTGGAATAAAGAAAATGCCCAAGAAGGTCGAACTTAGCATCCCCCCAAGAACCGCAGTACCGATCGCATTCTTACCACCAGAGCCAACACCAGTACTGATCGCAAGTGGTAAAACACCGAGACCAAATGCTAATGACGTCATGATAATAGGACGTAAACGAACACGCACTGCATGCAACGTTGCTTCAACTAGTCCGGCTCCTTTTTCGTAGTATTCTTTGGCGAATTCAACGATCAAAATGGCATTCTTAGTTGCAAGTCCCACTGTAGTTAATAAACCAACTTGGAAGAATATATCGTTTGCCATAAAACGACCACTCATAGCAAGAACTGAGCCTAAAACCCCTAATGGCACGACTAAAATAACCGCAAATGGTACCGACCAACTTTCATATAACGCCGCCAATACAAGGAATACTACTAGGACAGAAAGCGTATAAATGACTGGCCCTTGGTTACCGGATAGACGTTCTTCATAAGATAAGCCATTCCATTTAACACCAAAGCCAGGTGGTAATTGCTTAACCATTTCTTCAATATCCAACATTGCTTGGCCAGTACTATAGCCAGGAACAACTTCACCACTGATATTCACAGAGGATACACCATTAAAACGCTCTAAAATTGGGGCCACATTATGCCATTCACCGGAGGCAAAAGCAGAGAATGGTACCATTTCACCTTTGTTATTTCGTACATGCCAAGTATCAAGATCGCTTGGCTTCATACGATACTGAGCATCCCCCTGAATTAATACTTTCTTAACACGACCACGATCTATAAAGTCATTAACGTAAGAGCTTCCCCAAGCTGTTGTTAAAATTTGATTCACATCTTGTATATTAATACCCAAGGCATTTACTTTTGCCTGATCTATATTGATCTGATAGGCAGGTGTATCTGGCAAACCCGTTGGGCGTACAGCAACAAGATTAGGGTTTTGACCCGCCATATCCAACAACTGATTTCTTGCTTCAATTAGCTTTTCATGTCCTTGGCCACTTTTATCCTGCAGATAAAAATTAAAACCACTTGATGCACCTAGCTCTAAAACTGCTGGAGGAATGACTGCATAAGCAAGAGCTTCATGTATTTGTTGGAAGTACGCCATAGAACGACCAACGACAGATTTTACATCTGTGCCTGGTTCCGTACGTTCAGACCAATCTTTTAAGCTAACAAAATATAACCCCATATTTTGACCAACAGCACCACCCATACTCATGCCAGAAACTGTAAAAATACTTTCTACGGTATCTTTCTCTTGTTCAAGGTAGAAGTCATTAACTTTATCCATCACTTTTTGAGTCTGATCTAACGTTGAGTTTTCAGGTAACACAGTCATACCAAACAAGATGCCTTGATCTTCTTCTGGTAAAAACGAAGTTGGCATTTTAGTAAACATCCAACCAACTGCTACAGAAAGTGCTAAAAAGATCAACATTACTCTGACAGAACGCTTGATCATCGATGCAACACCGGACTCATAGCGCTGAGTAAAGCGATCAAAACTACGGTTAAACCAACCAAAGAAACCTTTTGATTCGCCATGATTCACGGGCTTAAGCATCGTCGCACATAAAGCTGGAGTTAGTATCAGGGCGACAAATACCGAAAGAGCCATAGCAGTAACAATAGTGATTGAAAACTGACGATAAATAACCCCTGTCGAGCCTGACATAAATGCCATTGGAACGAAAACTGCTGATAGAGTTAGTCCAATACCCACTAAAGCACTAGTAATTTGATCCATCGATTTACGAGTTGCTTCAATAGCATTCAGCCCTTCCTCATGCATGATCCTTTCTACGTTTTCCACAACAACGATAGCATCATCAACCAGCAAACCAATCGCTAAAACCATTGCAAACATGGTCAGCATATTGATAGAGAAACCTGCAAGAGATAAAATCGCAAATGTCCCTAAAAGTACTACAGGCACAGCAATAGTTGGAATTAATGTTGCGCGGAAATTCTGTAGAAACAGATACATGATACAAAATACTAGTATGACTGCTTCAAAAAGAGTGTGCACAACACCTTCGATTGACTTTTCAACAAATGGTGCCGTGTCATAAGGATAAACTGCTTCTAATCCTTCCGGGAAAAAAGGCTTGAGCTCCTCAACTTTAGCTTTTACAGCTGCTGTGGTTTCCAGAGCATTGGCACCGGCAGCCATTTTGATTCCCACACCAGTTGCTGGTTTGCCGTTATAAAGTACTTTAGCTAAATAGTTTTCCGCACCAAGCTCAACACGAGCCACATCAGCTAGAGTAACTGATGCTCCAGAGTCATCTGATTTGAGAGTAATCTGCTCAAATTCCTCAACTGTTTGAAAGCGACTTTGCGCTGATACCGTTGCATTAAGCTGCTGGCCTTGTATAGACGGAGAGGCACCTAACTGACCAGCAGAAATTTGAACATTTTGATTCTTAATTGCGTCAACAACATCAATACTGGTTAAGCTATATTTGGTTAACTTATTAGGGTCAAGCCAAATTCGCATCGCATATTGATTGCCAAACACCACAATCTCACCCACTCCAGAAGTTCGGCTTAATTGGTCAGATATATTAGAACTGATATAGTCACCGATATCAGTTTGTTCCATTGAGTTATCTGGCGAATACAAGCCAACTACCATTAAAAAGGACCCACTGGATTTATTGACTTTAACCCCTTGTTGCTGCACTTCCATTGGTAACAAAGGCATTGCAGATTGCAGTTTATTTTGAACTTGCACTTGAGCAATATCTGCATCAGCTTCCGCATTAAAGGTTAAAGTAATAGTTACCATACCAGAGCCATCACTGCTTGATGACAAATAGCGTAAGTGGTCAATACCAGTCATACGTTGCTCAATGACTTGAGTCACCGTATCTTCCATTGTTTTTGCATCAGCACCTGGATACATGGCGCTGATCACAATAGTCGGTGGAGCAATATTAGGATATTGAGATACTGGCAGCTTGATAATAGACAGGATACCAGCGAGCATCACAATTATCGCGATCACCCAAGCAAAAATAGGGCGATCGATAAAGAAACGAGCCATATAATTTCTCTACTTATTGGTTTGTGGATCGTTAACATTGGTTGCATCAACCAATGCGCCCGGACGAATTTTTTGTAAGCCAACGGTAATAACCTGATCGCCATCAGTTAAACCTTTCGTGATAAGCCATTGGTTACCAATCATTTGCTTAGTGGTTACTGGACGTACTTCTACTTTATTTTCAGCGTTAATCACCATAACCGATGCCTCACCTTTCGGGTTATGCTTTAAAGCTTTTTGTGGTACTAGCACCCCATCAACATCTGCTTTTGTCTTGATCTCTGCACGTAAATACATGTTTGGTAATAAAGATGCCTGAGAGTTTGGTATCTCAAGGCGCACAGTCACTGTATCCGTGTTTTTATTTACTGACATGTCTGCAAATTGCAACTTTGCAGGAGATTCAATTTCAACACCGTTATCTAACATAAGTTTCACACTATCTTGCGCTGAAGACTTTTCACTCACATTGCTACGTAAGGACAGTGCTTCCTGACTGGTCATAGGAAATTCAACATATAATGGTGAAAGCTGTTGTATAGAGGCAAGATAATTACTCTGTGCATTGGTCACAAGCGCACCTTCGGAAAAGAATGATTTACCAATACGACCCGAAATTGGTGCTTTGATTTGGGTGTGATCCAAGTTAATTTGAGCTGATTTCACTAAAGATTTATTAATCTCAACATTGGCTAACGATAGCCGATAGTTAGAGTCAGCTTCATCATATTTTTCTTTACTGATTGCACGGCTAGCATGCAAAGCTTTGTAACGTTGTGCTAAACGCTTATTTAGGCGTAATTGCTCTTTTGCATATTGCAGATCACCTTTAGCCTTATCTAATTTAGCTTGATAAGAGGAAGACTCAATTTGATATAAAACTTGCCCCTCTTTCACATCAGCACCTTCCTCAAAAAGACGCTTAGTAATTATTCCATCAACTTGAGGGCGGACTTCTGCGATTCGATAAGCCACTGTTCTTCCTGAATATGGTTCAGATATGTCCATATTTTGAACATTTATCAACATAGACTCAACAGGTACGGCTTGAGCTTGGCCAGCTTGTTCCTGAGTTTGCTGGCTATCATCGCAAGCACTTAACAACATCGTCATTCCTATGACAACCATAAGTTCAGAGATTTTAGGCATCATTTTCTCCCGAAAATAGTATTAGTTTATTTTTTAGACCTAAACGTGGAGGCTCACTTTAACTCAATTAGAATTAATTATAGTTAAAATAATAGCCACACATTAATTAAGAAAATAGTCTAGGATTAATCCATCACTTTCAGCCATGTTTAAGTAACTTGTTTATAGTTTAAGTTAATAATACCATTACGTTTAGTCTCACTTAAAAAGCAGTTACTATTATTTTCCAACCTAATATTAATCAATACGAAATTAGATGAATAACAAGAGCAAAAAATGGAGCAAAAAGTTAAGCTAGACTAATGTTTAAGCTAATAAAAGTGGCTTTGTAATAAAACACAAAGCAAATGAAAAGCTCTCTACTAATTTATGTCCACCAAGTAAGTAATAACGCTTAAGTAGCTAAAAACATCCGTATTAAGAGCATATTCAAAACTGAAATTTACATGCAGTAATCACTACAGAAAATTTTCATCACTCAACCTTCCAAAAAAAAAGTACATTAATAAATTTTGATGGGTCGTATTCATAGCAATAAAAACCATTATTCATATACTGCATTGATGTGTTGGGCCAAATGTAAAGTCTTTCAAATGCCTCTATTTAACTCAGATCATGAAGTGAAAAAATTGACTTTATATAAATAACAATTAACCCAAGAACCTAAATTCATACATAAATATCAGGTGCGAAACAGTAGGTTGAGCAAGGAAGTATTTTAATTCATCAAGTATCTTGAGTCCTGACCGATATTGCTATTTAAACTCAGATAATATGCTCTATTCATTGCCAAATTTTACGCTAATTGACACTATTTGGGCTTATATTATTATAGAACGAATTTTACAAAAAATAATGCTAAAGTGAATGTGAGGTTATTTAGATGCAAAAAATCCTCAAGCTGGTTGGCTTAAGGATTTTTATTTGAAAGTTGTCTATGCTCGGTACTTATACTTACATAATACGATCTTTATCCCAAGCTGCGAGCTTCTCTGCACGAGCAGCTTCACGAGCTTCTCGCTTTTTTCGTGCATCACAAGGTTCAGGACAATTACATACTTTATCAATACCAACCGCACCAAGACCACCACAACTGCCTTTTACGACCTTTTTCTGAAAAATGTATCCAACAGCCATGGCTGTAATCACACATAAAAAGACTGCAAAAGTGATTAGGAATGTACTCATAAAGACATGCTCTCTATTGTTGTTGGTTCATGAATGGCTGATAGGCCTCTGAAGCCAGTTCTTGAAAACCATTATCCGTTTTCACTATCATGAAAGCAGCAATATTATGTTGATTCGCTACTTCCATGCCTTTTTCTTCACCCAAGACCATCAAGCCGGTTGCAAGGCCATCGGCCGTCATTGAAGACTTATCCAGAACGGTTACCGAAACCACTTTGTGATTGATCGGTTGCCCTGTTTGAGGGTTAATAATGTGAGAGTATCGCACACCTTTGCTTTCAAAGTAATTACGATAATCACCACTAGTGGCAATCGCCATATTACCAGGTTCAATGATTTCTTGGATAGAACGCTCATCTACTGTTGGCTTTTCGATTGCGATACGCCATGGTACGCCTTCACGATTAATCCCTTTCAAGCGCATTTCACCGCCAACTTCAACCATGTAGTTTTGAATACCTTCCGATTGCAAATAGTCTGCAACCACATCAACTCCCCAACCTTTAGCTATGGTTGAAAGATCAACATACAGGTTTGGAATATCTTTCACCATTTTATTGCCCTCAATAGAGAGGTGCTTAATTCCTGTATTAGCTTTTCGAGCAGCTAACTCTTCCTTTGTAGGTACAACTTCTGGACGCGCTTCTGGTCCAAAGCCCCAAAGGTTCACTAATGGACCAACTGTCACGTCCAGTGCACCTAATGTAATTGTATTAAGACGAATCGCTTCTTTTACTACCGTCGCCGTTTGTAAGGACACTTCAAATGGCTCACTAGTTTGATGTTGATTAAAGCGACTCAGCTCCGAGTCTTTACGATACGTCGACATTTGATCGTTCACTTGCTCAAGAAGTCGATCAATTTCAGCTTGAAGCACTTCCGGTGATGGAAGGTCCTCCTGCTCAATGTATTTAATATTGTACGTTGTCCCCATCGTAGGGCCACTTAAATGGATTTGATCGGAAGACTTTTCACAGCCTGCCAGAACCAAAACAGAAGCTAATATAACAAGCCATTTTTTCACTTGCTTACTCCTAAATTATCAAAATTAATATAGAAAACAGATCGATTAATCAGCAACCTTTTATCTATATCAACTCGGATCAGTAATACAAAGGCCAGCCCAAATGCCAATAGTTGAATATCGTTGAGCCCTACAAAAAACAATGGCTAGCTCGTAGGAGCTAGCCATAGGTTTTACTGCTTAGCGGAATTAACCACCAAAGTCATCAAGTAGGATGTTTTCATCCTCTACACCGAGGTCTTTCAGCATACCGATAACAGCAGCATTCATCATCGGTGGACCACACATGTAGTACTCACAATCTTCTGGCGCTTCATGATCACGTAGGTAGTTCTCGTAAAGAACGTTGTGAATAAAGCCTGTGTAACCATCCCAGTTATCTTCTGGAAGTGGATCTGACAGAGCACAATGCCATACGAAGTTATCGTTATCAGCCGCTAGGCCGTCGAAGTCTTCTACGTAGAACATTTCACGCTTAGAACGTGCACCATACCAGAATGACATCTTACGCTTAGAGTTTAGACGTTTTAGCTGGTCGAAGATATGAGAGCGCATTGGCGCCATACCCGCACCACCACCAACGAATACCATTTCAGCGTCAGTGTCTTTCGCAAAGAACTCACCAAATGGACCAGAGATAGTACATTTGTCGCCTTCTTTTAGAGACCAGATGAACGATGACATGATGCCAGGAGCTACGTCTGGGTTGTTCGGTGGCGGAGTTGCAATACGAACGTTCAACATGATGATGCCGTGCTCTTCTGGGTAGTTAGCCATTGAATATGCACGAATCGTCTCTTCCGTTACTTTAGACTCGTAACGGAAAAGGTTGAACTTATCCCAATCTTCACGGTATTCCTCAGGAATATCGTAATCTGCGTATTTCACATGGTGAGCAGGAGCTTCAATCTGAATGTAACCACCAGCACGGAAAGGTACTGATTCACCATCTGGTATTTGTAGCTTAAGCTCTTTGATGAATGTCGCTTTGTTATCGTTAGAGATAACTGAACATTCCCACTTCTTAACGCCAAAGATTTCTTCAGGAAGTTCGATATCCATGTCCGTTTTCATTGCAACTTGACATGCAAGACGCTCACCTTCACGTGCTTCACCTTTAGTAATATGGTCAAGCTCAGTTGGTAGAATGTCACCACCACCTGATTTAACTTTTACGCGACACTGGCCACAAGAGCCACCACCACCACAAGCAGAAGAGACGAATACGCCCGCACCTGCAAGTGCTGTTAGTAGTTTGCCACCAGGCTGTGTCACGATCGACAACTCAGGGTTATCGTTTACAGCGATTGTAATGTCACCTGTTGGTACCAGTTTAGATTTAGCGAATAAAATCACTAAAACCAAAGCCAGTACAATCAGAGTAAACATCACGACACCAAGAATAATGTCCATTGACTATTCCTTATTAATTGTGCGGTTTACCCGACTTACAGTTGAACACCAGAGAAAGACATGAAGCCTAACGCCATAAGACCAACAGTGATGAACGTAATGCCTAAGCCACGAAGGCCAGGAGGCACATCTGAATACTTCATTTTCTCACGGATACCCGCTAATGCGATTATAGCTAACATCCAACCCACACCAGAGCCAAAACCATATACGAGAGATTCAGCAAAGTTGTAGTCACGAGTCACCATAAATGATACCCCACCAAAGATCGCACAGTTAACTGTGATCAACGGTAGAAAGATACCTAATGCGTTGTACAAAGGCGGGAAGAAACGATCTAGTATCATTTCGAGGATTTGTACAAGTGCAGCAATAACACCGATAAATGCGATAAAGTTTAGGAAGCTAAGGTCGACACCTTCAATTAACGCATTCTCTTTTAGAATGTGTGTGTAAACCAAGTTGTTTACTGGAACCGCGATGGTTAGCACCACAACAACGGCCACACCTAGACCAAACGAGGTCTTTACTTTCTTAGATACCGCTAGAAACGTACACATACCTAAGAAAAAAGACAGCGCCATGTTTTCGATGAAAATCGATTTAACTAAAAGACTAATGTAATGTTCCATGACGTCCTTACTCCTTCGCTTCTACTTGTGCTGGCTTAAACGTACGAATAATCCAGATCAAGAAGCCGATTAGGAAGAATGCAGATGGTGCAAGTAGCATTAGACCATTAGGTTGGTACCAGCCACCATTGCTCACAAGAGGTAACACTTCCATACCAAATAGCTTACCGCTACCTAATAATTCACGGAAGAAACCAACAGTAATAAGAACAAAGCCGTAGCCAAGACCGTTACCGATACCATCAATGAATGATGGAATTGGTGCCGATTTCATTGCGAATGCTTCCGCACGCCCCATTACAATACAGTTTGTAATGATCAGGCCAACGAATACAGATAACTGTTTAGAGATATCGTATAAGTAAGCTTTTAATACTTCATCTACCACGATAACCAAAGATGCAATGATCGCCATTTGAACGATGATACGCACACTGTTAGGAATGTGGTTACGAATAGAAGACACAAAGAAGTTAGACAGTGCAGTTACAAATGTTACCGCAAGAGTCATAACGAATGCTGTCTCTAGTTTTGTTGTTACTGCCAAAGCAGAACAAACACCGAGCACCTGTAACGCGATTGGGTTATTATCCAATACAGGCGCTAAGATACTCTTTTTAACATTTTGGGCACTGGACATTAGTTTAGACCTCCGTCACGTACTCGCTCTAGGAACGGACCAAAGCCGTTATCGCCTAGCCAAAAGTCAAACGTATGCTGAACACCAACACTGGTCAATGTTGCACCAGATAAACCATCAACTGCATGTTTAGAGCCAGCTGGAGCGCCGCCCTTGACGATTTTGATGGCAGGTTTGTGGTTTTCATCAAACAGTTCTTTTGCAATAAACTGATCACGCCAAGTCGGGTTTTCAACTTCACCACCAAGCCCTGGAGTTTCACCTTGCTCGTAGTAAGTAATACCGTTAACTGTGTTACCGTCAGTTTGTACTGCAACGAATGCGTACATCATTGACCAAAGACCGTTACCATGAATCGGTAGAATAACCTGATCCACTTTATTGTCTTTTTTAACCAAGTAAACAATGCCCGTATTCGCACGACGGATGATTTTAGCCACATCTTGTTCTGGCGTCAGTTTGACTGATTCTTTCAGATCCTTCGCAGCAGCACGCTGGTCGTAGTTTGCTGCCGTTGAACCATCTTCTGCTTTTTCAACAAATTGACCTGTTTTGAAATTAATCAAACGTGGCTCAATGTACTCAGCATAAAGTTTTGGAACATTTTGTCCGTTTGACTCAATGCCAGCAACTTGAATGATCTTAGATTGTTTGTCTAATACCGCGTTCGCTTTTTGCTTATCACGCAGGCCGACGGCTGCTGTTGATACGATGATTGAACAAACAAGGCTCAACCCGACAACAACACCCAGCGTTTTTTTAATGCTGTCGTTATTACTTGCCATAACGTGCTAGTCTCCGCTTGATGTTCTTCTCGATAACCACATGGTCGAACAGAGGTGCGAATAGGTTCGCGAATAGAATCGCCAGCATCATACCTTCAGGATACGCCGGGTTAACTACACGAATCATCACACACATTGCACCGATAAGGATGCCGTACCACCATTTAGCATTGTTAGTAAATGACGCGGATACTGGATCTGTTGCCATAAAGAACATACCGAACGCAAAACCACCTAGAACTAGGTGCCAGTGCCATGGCATATCAAACATTGGGTTAGTGTCTGAACCGATAAGATTAAACAATGTTGATACTGCAATCATACCAATCATAACACCAGCAATGATGCGCCATGATGCAATTCGCATGTAAACGATCATTGCAGCACCAATCATTAGTGCTAATGTTGACACTTCACCGATCGAACCTGGGATGTTACCAATAAAGGCATCCATCCAAGTAATTGCATCGCCTGTTACGTTATTAACCAGTGCTGCGTTACCACCATTTGCCCATTGGCTTAGTGCTGTTGCGCCTGAGAAACCATCCGCAGCAGTCCAAACTAGGTCACCCGAAATTTGTGCGGGGTAAGCAAAGAAAAGAAACGCACGACCAGCCAAAGCAGGGTTCAGGAAGTTACGACCTGTACCACCAAAGATTTCTTTTGCCACAACCACACCAAAGGTAATACCTAGAGCGGCTTGCCATAAAGGAAGTGTTGGTGGAACGATAAGTGCGAAGAGGATTGAAGTAACAAAGAAACCTTCATTAACTTCATGCTTACGCACCATACAGAAAAGAACTTCCCAGAAACCACCGACGATAAAGACCGTAGCGTAGATAGGTAGGAAGTAAGTCGCACCTAAGAGCATTTTACTGCCAACACCCGCATCAGTGGATAGTGTTCCACCCAAAGCTTGTGTCAACCAATAATGCCAATCGCCCTGTAGCGCTTTATTAAGTGCATCAGCAGCTGGGTACATGTCATTAAGTGCTGCAATCGCTTGACCACCGACATTGTACATTCCCCAGAACATCGCAGGGAATACTGCAAGCCAAACCATGATCATAATACGTTTTAGATCAACGCTATCACGAACATGCGAGCTTTTTTTAGTCACAAGCCCAGGTGTATAGAATACAGTAGCCACTGCTTCGTAAAGTGCAAACCACTTTTCGTGCTTACCACCCGGTTCGAAATGATGCTCGACATCTTCAAGAAACTTTTTAAGAGCCATGAAAAATTACCCTTCCTTCTCGATAGTATCTAGGCATTCACGAAGTATTAAACCGTACTCGTATTTACCTGGACATACAAAGGTACACAATGCTAGATCTTCTTCATCCAGTTCCAGAGCGCCAAGTGCTTGAGCACTATCGGTATCGCCTGCACACAGATCACGAAGCAGCAAAGTTGGTTCCATATCCAATGGAACTACACGCTCGTAGTTACCAATAGGAACCATAGAACGATCACTACCATTGGTCGATGTTGTCATATTGAACAACTGACCTTTAAAAATGTGACCAAGGAATGAACGAGTAACAGAGAACTTGTTTTTGCCCGGCATTGCCCAGCCAAAGAGTTCTTTATCACGACCTTCACGTAGGACAGAAACCTGCTGATGGTAACGACCAAGGTAAGCATGTGGTCCACTTGCCTGTGTACCAGAAAGTACCGAGCCAGAAATGACACGAACTTCCCCAGGCATAAGTTCATTATCAGTCAGGTCTTCAAGCGCAGCACCGACGATAGTGCGCACTAAGCGAGGGTTATTAACCACAGGACCAGCGAGAGATACAACACGAGTCGTGTATAGTTCACCCGTAAGAAAGAGCTTACCGAATGCAATCACGTCTTGGTAGTTGATGCTCCAAGCCACATTTTCTGCATTTACTGGATATAAGAAATGCATGTGGGTACCAGCAAGGCCTGCTGGATGAGGGCCATCAAAAACATGTTCTTCAACATTCTTTTGAGTCGAACTTGGCAGAGTGACACCTGATTTACAAACGTAAACCTTGCCATCTGTTAATGCTGAAAGAATATCGAGACCAGCAACGAAAGCTTCTTGCTGCTCATTAATGATCAACTCAGGCTGAGCGGCTAATGGATTGGTATCCATTGCTGTAACAAAAATAGCCTTAGTCGAAGACTCGATTGCTGGAACCTTGCTAAACGGTCGAGTACGTAAAGCTGTCCAAAGGCCTGAGTCGACTAATTGAGTCTTGATCACTTGGCGATCTAGACTTGCTAGTTTATCTGCTTCGAACTTATCAAAGGTAACCTGCTCTTCACCTGTAACTTCAATCACAATAGACTGAAGCACACGCTTAGCGCCACGGTTAATTTCGATCACTTTACCGGCTGCGGGTGCAGTAAATTTCACGCCAGGGTTCTTTTTGTCTTCAAAAAGAACTTGCGCTTTTTTCACTTCATCGCCAACGCGGACATGCATGGTAGGACGCATGCCAACGTACTCTTCGCCAAGCAAGGCGACTTTTTTGATGGTCTTACCATCATTAATCACCTGGGATGGAGCTCCTGCAATAGGAAGATCCAAACCCTTCTTTATTGTAATCATACGCACTTGCACTACTTTATCGGAAAAAAGATTCTTTGATTGCGTAACTTTTAGACACGACATAAGTGTCCGGTTTCGATGCCATTACAACATCAAAATCGCAACATCCCCTTAAACATCTCGTCACAACATACATGCGAGACTTATTAGATGCGATAGTCTAGCATTTTTTGGGAACTTGATGCCATGCTCAATCGAGAGAAAGCTTCGTTTATTTCCGTAAAACTGAGAAAAATAGGTCTGGAAATAATCATATATATGACCAAACGCACAAATAAAAGGCCATCAAATAAATAGGGTGTATTGGTATACGAATTTCATCGTTATGCCTACTGCTTGAATTAAGAACACAACACAAGATTACAAATTCTTCCAGCCAGTGATCTCAATTTTCATTTATGTATGAGAACCAAGCAGCATAATCAATTTTAGGCTGAATTAACTGAGCTCAATGGTTAACGCTTGCTTCCACCCATACATTCAGGGCTATCTGGAACAAGATTTTGTTTCAGACTGATTTGCCATTCTTCCTCAGTATAAGTGTGGATAGCTAAAGCATGGATATGTTGTGCGAGCTCTTCCGCTAATATTGTATTCACTTGGCGATGACGCGCAATCAACCTTTTGTCATTAAAATAATCACTAACAATCACAACCTTAAAATGACTTTCAGAACCTGAAGGGACATTATGCTTATAACTTTCGTTCATCACTTTTAGATATTTAGGCTGCAACTCGGTTTGAAGTTTCTTTTCTATGATGTCTTGAATCATACTTGGCCTTTAACACGATTAATCAGGTGCTGTAAAGTATACTGAAGTGGCTTGAAGATGCTAGATTAATAGTGGCTTCAAAGAGTGCAAGCTATCTTTATTTCAATATATTGAGACAAGCTATCACGCTTGCTTAATGAATATCTCGCTAAATTTGGCATTCTCACTATGTTCCTAAACTAAAAAAGTACAGAATTGATAAATTTGTAGCGTTTTCTTGTATCTTGCAACGTCATCATTTGCGACAATGCCTAAAACAGGCTAATAACCAACACTGACTATGAAAACTGAACTCACTCTTCATGACAAAAGCCTCGCCCTTCTCCGCTTTCCTCATCGCAGTAATGAAACACTTCAAGCTTGGGATGCAGGAGATGAATATCTTATCAATCATGTTGAGGATCTAAATTTACCCGATAACCAAAATATTGTCGTTATTAATGACCACTTTGGGGCTCTATCATGTTGGTTCTCTGCAAAACATAACGTTACATTGATGAGTGATTCGTTTATTTCACGTAAAGGCACTGAGCAAAATTTACAATTAAACCACTGCCGCTCAATTAGCATCTTAACGACGATGGATGAGATCCCTAGCAATACTGATCTCGTTTTATTCCAACTGCCCAAAAGTAATCGCCATCTTATCTGGCTATTGAGCCAATTGAGGCAATCTCTTTCAACGTCATGCCCTGTTATCGCCGTTAATAAAGCGAAAGAGATCCATACTTCGACGTTGAAACTATTTGACAAATATTTAGGTGAAACCACGACTTCATTAGCGTGGAAAAAACATCGTTTGGTTTTCTCCCAAGCCAATGCATCTCCGATTCAAGAAGTTTCTCCCTTCACCTCATGGAACGTGGAAGGTGAAGACATTCAACTCGACAATCTGCCCAATGTGTATTCAGGTGAAAGTTTGGATTTGGGCGCTCGATTTATGTTACAACACCTTCCACAAGATTCGAATTTAAACAGCATTATTGATCTAGGCTGTGGCAACGGCGTTCTCTCCGTTAAAATTAGACAAATGAACCCACAAGCCAAGCTGATTTGTGTTGATGAGAGCTTTATGGCGGTGGCGTCTGCAAAACAGAATCTCGCCAAGAATTTAGTGACATCTCAAAACACTGAGTGTATCGCCAACAACTGCTTAGATGACTTCGCACCAGAAAGTGTGGACCTCATTATGTGTAATCCTCCATTCCACCAGCAACAAGCCATTACCGACCATATCGCATGGCAAATGTTTTGTGACGCTAAGCAAGTGTTACGTAATGGTGGCCGACTTCTTGTGATTGGTAACCGACATCTTGGCTATGACTTAAAACTTACCCGTCTTTTTGGTCGTTCAAATGTCAAAAAGGTTGCATCAAATAATAAATTTGTCATTTTACAAGCAACAAAAAACCCTGCTAAATTAATCACAAAGCAATAAGACCTGACTTTTCTTGCTGAATTTATTGATAAAAGGAAAAAATTTAAAATGAAAAAAATACTAATGGCTGCCTCCGTTGCTTTACTCACAGCATGCTCGGCACCACAACAAACTCAGTTGAACCTTATGCTAGAAACAACGCTGAGCTCTCATCCAATAGTACAAGGTAAAACCTACCATTTAACGAGTAAAGATGTACGCCCTGCGCAATATGTAGCTTTGGTAGACAACGGCAGAGCAAATATTTTACCGCTGCATGCAAAACAAAACTTACGAATATCTATTGAAGAAGCATTGGCTAAACAACTGTCATCTCAAGGCTTTCAATCCGATTTAAATAGTAGCAACAAACTCAAATTAATTATTCAAGACGCATTAGTCAACGTTAAACACTCGGTAATGAAAAAAGAGATGGATGCGAGCGTTATCCTTGAAGTCACAGCAGAAACACCACAAGGTAAACTTGTCAAAACCTACAACGGCACAGCAAAACGCTCTGGCGTGCTCAGTGCATCAGATGAAGATATTGAGAAAACATTAAATGATGTCATCGCTCTTACTCTAAAAGAAGTAGCCAATGACAATGAACTTCGCCAATACATGCAGGAACGTTTCTAATGCTAAAAAATATACTTATCTCTCTCACTTTATTCAGCGCTAGCGTTTTAGCCGGACCGAATGTTTTATTTGAAACCTCTGAAGGTAATTTCACTGTCGAACTAAACCAAGAGAAAGCCCCCGTTACTGTGGAAAACTTCTTGAAATACGTCAAAGATGGTAGCTATAAAGGCACTATTTTTCACCGTATTATTCCTGGCTTTATGGCGCAAGGTGGTGGCTTTAACCAAGAAATGCAAAAGGTTGACACCTTTGCCCCTATAAAAAACGAGGCGAATAACGGTTTAAAAAATGATATGGCAACCATTGCGATGGCTCGCACCAACGATCCTAACTCTGCAACGCGCGAGTTCTTTATTAATTATGTCAATAACGATTATCTTAACGCAAATGCGCGCTCAGCAGGTTATGCCGTATTTGGTAAAGTGGTGTCTGGTTTCCCTGTCGTACAGAAGATGGCCACAATACCAACCAAGTCGGTTGGTCGCTTAAGTGATGTTCCGACTAAGCCAATTATCATAAAAAACGTGACATTACTAAAATAATATCCCCCTCCCTGTGAGTTCTCTAAGAGAGCCTCACTTGGAGGTATTCTTTTCCTTCCCTCAGTCTTCATTGCAATCTTATTGATTGAAAAGTAAAGGCTTTTTTATTTTTGCTTAATTTTGGATATATTATGCTTTCATCACCATCGAAGACATGGCAGGAGACATTTCACAGCTATCTAGACAGACGTCTGCTATGGGTTTTCATGCTAGGTTGTGCAAGTGGCTTTCCGTGGGTCTTAATTGGCTCCAACATGTCTGGTTGGCTCACCGACGCAGGCCTTACAAGAAGTGCGATTGGTTATTTTGGAAGTGTATTTGCCGTCTACTCGATCAACTTCATGTGGGCTCCCTTAGTCGACCGTGTGAAATTACCGATGCTATATCATATATTAGGTCAACGACGCAGTTGGATCTTCTTATGTCAAAGCATCATTCTTGTGGCAACCCTACTGATTGCTGGTACTGATCCTAACGAAAGTTCACTACTTTTTGCTTTCTTGGCTTTGTGTATTGCTATTTCTTCATCGACTCAAGATATTGCCATTGATGCATTTCGTATCGATACTTTCCCAAAAACTGAAGAATCGAAACTACCACAAGCAGCTGCGATGGGTGTAATTGGTTGGTGGACAGGTTATTCTCTCCCTGGTTTTTTTGCCTTTATCAACGCAGATAGTATCGGTTGGAGTGGAGTATATTATGGAATGGCCGTTGTTATTGTCTTACTGATGTCATTCACTCTTTTTGTCGACGAGCCAATCACTCAACGAGAGAAATTACAAGCTGAAGCTCAGAAACGCCATGAGTCGCTAACACATGATAAAACCTTGGCATGGTTTACCGTGACCGTTGCAGAACCTTTTATCGACTTCTTTAAGCGCAATGGGACCCGTGTTGCACTCACCCTGCTGTTATTCGTCTTTCTGTTTAAAATTGGCGAAGCATTCTTAGGTCGTATGTCGATCACTTTTTATAAAGAAATTGGCTTCAGTAATGAAGATATTGGCTACTATTCGAAGCTTATCGGCTGGGGCTTTACCATGCTGTTTACACTGATTGGCAGTATGTTCAATGTGAAATTTGGTATTGTGCGTGGCCTTATGATAGGGGGGATAGCGATGGCCGCCAGTAATTTGATGTTTGCTTGGATTGCCGCTGTTGGCCCAGATACTGACCTTTTCTTAGCGACGATCATCGTTGATAACTTTACTGCAGCTTTCTCGACCGTTGCATTTGTATCATTTTTAACGGTCCTGACAGGGCAAGCTTTCTCAGCCACTCAATATGCCTTGCTTGCATCCCTTGGTAGCTTTGGGCGAACAACGTTAGCTGGGTTTAGCGGGGAGCTGATTGATTACCTTGATGACTGGAGTATGTTCTTTATTATCACTACTCTGATGGTAATACCAAGCTTAATTATGCTTTATTCGTTAAGACATTATTTTGCGAAAATACTAAATCAAGCGGGTGGTAAAAAATAATTTTATAATGAAATAAGGGAGTTTTATTGACTTCCTTATTTCATTGGTATTTATGAACTGGAGTAAATAATTTAAGGATAAACACCTTTGCCAAAGAGATTAAAGATTTTTGCTACTCCTTGCGTGAACAACATAGGTTCAGTAAGCGCGGCTAAAATAAGACAATCTTCACCAGATTGAGTAAAAGGCGAGTGGGTACATTGGCTGTCTCTAACGATAATATCGCCAACTTCATAATGACCTTTTTCATCACTAAAACCACCATGTAAAACTAGCGTTGTTTCTGAGCCCTTGTGAGTGTGCTGAGGGATTTTGACATTCTCATTAATGTACATCAAGCTCACTCTTTGATCTTCACCGAGGTCGATTGGCGCACTAAAAACCCTACCCCCATAATTTTTCCAATCACCGATAAGATCAGCGAAACGATATAAGGATTTCGGAAGCAAAAATTCTTTATCCGCTACATTGATAGTACGGCGATCATATAAGACGAAATCGTCTCCTACTGCGGGTTGAGAAACAATAGTGTCTAACATATGTTCAAAGTCATCGGTATATCCAAAAGACGATTCAGCAATATGATTGGCTTTACATTCTTCAATTTGATTAACTAGAGAACGACATTCAGGGCAAATATCTAGGTGAGTAGCAACAAACAAACCTGAAACAGCATCGATCTCACCGGATGCATAAGCTTCCAATAGATGGGTATCAAGATGATTGTTCATATCTGCTCCATTTGCATTGAATGCCTTAATTTTTCAACAGCAAGTCTCAAGCGGGACTTAACAGTCCCCAAGGGAATGTTAAACATATCAGCAACTTGCTGATGAGGAAGTTCTTCCAGATAAACCGCTTGAAGCACTTCTCTCTGATTCTTGGGCAAAATATTCAAAAACTTCAAAACCTGTTCTTTTAGCATGTCCTGTTCAGGAGAATAATGGTCAACTAAGTCGGGTGGATAGAATTCAGCTGGCCATATGTCATCTGAATGAATATGTAACTCTTTACCTTTTTGCTTGCGCAACATGTCGAAGCAAAGATTGCGAAGAATAGTGTATATCCACGTCGACAAAGCACTTTTTGTTCCATCATAGAGGTGTGCTTTTTGCCATACTGTTGTCATCGTTTCTTGCACCATTTCCATTGCAATTTGTTCATTGCCAACATGTTTGTAAGCAAATTGCTTGAGCTTGGGTGCGTAAAAGCGGAAAACAAAAGCGAAAGCATTTTTGTCTCTTGCCTTAACTTTGTCCATGTACACTATCCACTCACTTCGCCCTAATACTTGTGGGCTTTCACTCATCATAATCAGCCTTAATCAAGTCAGAAAACATCCAACTAGTGGTCCATATAAATAGCTCAGAAAGTAAACTTGTATTGCCAGTAGAGTTTATCACCAAAAGTTTCATTGGCTAACACCATGAATTAAAAAGGGACGGCAAAAAAATCCGACAAATAAATCTTCTTTAAGTGATACGTAATTACTAACCTAAATAGATCACATTTACTAAAAATAGAGATAAATAACGGTGAAAATAGAATTGGGGTTAACATCTACAATGACAATTGGTAGAACCTACATTGTTTTTTTATATCCCATAGCGTGATTGAGAAAATTTAATGCTGTAATGCAGTTACCGCCGCCAGCTAAGTGTTCAAATGACGCGCAATCAAGTGGCAGCAATTCCAGCCAACGCTGGGCAACCCAATTAGGATCATCATAGAAACAATGAGAATAAAGCTCTTTGAGCTGAGCGATACTATTGTGAACTTCCGCTAAATGATCACTCAAGTCAGAAAAATCCGGAACATTTTTAGTTAACTGCCAGTTTTCCATCCAATCTACTTGTGCTCTTCTCAAACCATCAAGCTCGGTACGCATGTTCCCGACTTGAAATCGTTTTATTCCTACCACAGTAATACCAAGCAGCCCATCACTGAGCTGATCAAAATCAACAATCTGAACTAAGGTACCGACACTGGACAACTTGCTTTGTTTACTACCATCTTCAGAGCCTTCTACCAAGCACATACCAAAGCCCACATTGTTTAAACTACATTCTTTAACCATTCTTTTATATCGTGGTTCAAAAATGCGTAATTTCATTTTTCCTTCGGGGAGTACAACCGACGATAATGGGAACAGCATCACTTCGTTCATTCGTTAAACCTCTTTGTTATGACAGATTTTACGAACATTGTTAACGAGCGATCACACTCACATTAAATGCTAGACCTCTACAACAATTCAACTAACCGTTTACGCAAACGTTTACTGTTGTCATAGTGACCAAAAACACCTTCAAAGTAATAAGTTCCGTTAATTATTCCAGAAGTGTGGTATTGATCACACAAAATGACAAAAATCACATTAGAAAGCACTTTAATTAGCAATTTTTGTCGTTATCATTCATGCCCATCAGAAACAGCAACACAGAATGTGCATTCTGAACCATATTAATCACAGAGAGCTCTTTTATGCGTAAATCACTTCTAACATTAAGCCTTCTTGCAGCCACTTCTGCACCGATTTTTGCCGCTGATTATTCAGATGGCGATATCCACAAGAATGACTTCAAATTTTTGCAGTTCAACCTTATGGGTGCATTTGGTGAGAAAGGTGCTGGCTCAGAATCTAGCCATGATTACCTAGAGATGGAATTTGGTGGACGTTCTGGTATTTTTGATCTGTACGGCTATGTTGATGTATTCAACCTGCTCACAGACGAAGGCAGTGATAAAGCAGACGGCGATACTAAGATGTTTATGAAGTTTGCTCCACGCATGTCGATTGATGCTCTGACGGGTAAAGATCTCTCTTTTGGCCCTGTCGAAGAATTATTTGTTGCTTCTGAGATAACTTGGGATGGTAACAACGGCGGCGTAAACAACCAAAAAATCGGTTTTGGCTCAAACATTATGGTTCCTTGGTTAGGTAAAATTGGACTGAACCTTTACGCTACTTATAATGGTAACGAGAAAGATTGGAACGGCTACCAAGTATCAACCAACTGGTTTAAACCATTCTACTTCTTCGAAAATGGCTCGTTTATCTCTTACCAAGGTTACATTGATTACCAATTTGGTATGGATGATAACAAAGGTAATAAATTTAATACTACAACCTCACACGGTGGTGCAATGTTCAATGGTTTATATTGGCATTCCGACCGTTTTGCACTGGGCTACGGCCTAAAGCTCTACAAAGACGTTTATGGTTTTGCTGACGGTGTTGCTCTACCTTGGACAAACACTGTTGAATCATCAGGCGTAGCTCACTACCTTAACGCGACTTACAAGTTCTAATTGAACTGAAATCTCTTAAAATGGCGCCATTTGGCGCCATTTTTTATTTGCTTTCCTTCTCTCTCTCATTATCCTTGCTGTAAAGTATTTTTTATAAGTGCGTTTAGTGAATATTCTTATCCTTGGCCCGGGCTCCATTGGCTCTCTCTGGGCAACCAAATTGCGACTTGCTGGCCACAATGTTTCGTTATGGGCCAGAAACTCGCACAAATGCCTCCCAATTAAACTGGATCAAGATCCTGAGATCAGCTTTGCTAATCAGGGCATTTCTGCTCTAGAAAACGCTGATCTTATCTTAGTCACGGTCAAGGCCTGTCAAGTAGAGCTGGCGATTCAGCCGTTGTTGAAACATATCCCACCTGAGACTATCGTGATGTTAATGCACAACGGAATGGGCACTACCAAATTCATTACCAAAAAGCTGGCAAGTAACCCGATTGTGATCGCCACAACCACCCATGGTGCATATAAGCCTGCTTCCAATCATGTTCTTCATACGGGGTTCGGTACTACCTACATGGGCGGCTTCAATAGTCAAGGAACTCAGTGTCACTTTCTTCAGGCGGTCATGGACCATGCCTTACCCACCGTTCATTGGCAGGTCAACATTCAACCCGCCCTTTGGAACAAGCTTGCTATAAATTGTGTGATCAACCCATTAACGGCCATTCATCAATGCAAAAATGGTCAGCTTGCAGCCCCAGAGTTCCAGCCAATGATAAACAATCTGATCCAAGAATTAGTTGAAGTCATGAATAAAGAAGAGATTGAGGTAGAGTTTGCTTCGCTGCACGCCATCATCATGCAAGTGATTCATGCTACGGCTGAAAATTATTCGTCAATGAGACAAGATATTTTTCATCAACGCGATACCGAGATAGACTTTATTACGGGGTACGTCATGCATTGTGCTGAGCAACACCAAATTGCAGTACCAGAGAATGCCAAACTCTATCGCCGCATCAAACAAATTGAACACAGCTGGAAAAATAATGAATAAAACAATCTTAGTTCCTATCGCACCTGGTACTGAAGAGATGGAAGCCGTTACGGTTATCGATATGATGGTACGAGCAGGCTATGATGTCACCGTTGCCAGCGCTGACTTCGATGGCTCGTTGACCATGCAAGCCTCACGAGGAGTAACACTGACCGCTGATTGCAAGCTGGTCGATATTGCCGATGATGAGTTTGACGTTATCGTGCTATCGGGTGGCGTAAAAGGCGCAGAAGTTTTTCGCGACAGTACGGTCATGATGGAGATGCTAAAGCAGCACATGTATGAAGGAAAGCTGGTCGCTGCTATATGTGCCGCCCCTGCTCTCGTTCTTCAGCACCACCAGCTTTATCAAAATGCCCTGATGACTTGTCACCCGAGTTTTCAAGATAAAATCCCACAGGATAAATGGCGTCCCAAACGAGTTACTATCGATATCAATCATAACTTGATCACCAGCCAAGGCCCCGGCACAGCCTTAGAGTTTGCCATGGAGATCATTATTAAGCTGTCAGGAAAAGCGCATGCTTGGTCGGTAGCAGAGCCGATGATTACCTTACCAACACTGCACTATCACAAGCTAGGTGAAGCATCATGCTAAATGTAGACGAAATTCGCCAACAATTTCCTGCTCTAAACCACGCTGCTGACCAACCAGCGTTAATCTATTTAGACAGTGCGGCAACGACACAAAAACCACAGTGTGTGATTGATACGATAAGTCACTACTACAGTGCACAGAACGCTAATGTGCATCGTGGGAGTCATCGCTTAACAGCCCAAGCAACAGGCCAGTTCGAAGCAGCACGAGAAAGAATCGCAACCTTTATTGGTGCCGCAAGTTCAAAAGAAATCATTTGGACACGAGGGGCGACCGAAGCGCTCAACCTTATTGCTCAGACGTATGCTCGAAGCACGTTAAAACCAGGCGATGAGATATTGATCAGTGAAATGGAGCATCACGCGAATATTGTTCCTTGGCAAATTGTCGCTGAACAAACCGGAGCAAAAGTGGTGAAAGTCCCAATGACTCAAGACTGCCAGTTTGATCTTGAAGCCTTCAAAGAGTTACTTTCACAACGCTGTAAAATTGTCGCCTGTGCGCAGATCACCAATGTAACAGGAACTCGACAACCCATTGAAAGCATCATCACTCTGGCCCATAACGTAGGCGCGGTTGTCGTAATTGACGGAGCTCAAGGTATTGTTCATGAAACACTAAACCTCTCTGAATTAGGCGCTGACTTTTACGTTTTTTCTGGCCATAAGCTCTACGCTCCAGCAGGCATTGGGGTACTGTATGGTAAGCTTGAGTTGTTAGAAAGCATGCCACCATGGCACGGCGGTGGTAAAATGGTGGAAAGAGTCTCTTTCGAACGCACCACTTTTTCTGCTTTACCGGGTAAATTTGAGGCAGGTACACCGAATGTAGCAGGTGCGATCGCTCTAGCAAAAGCTGTGGAATGGTATCAAAGCTTTGACCAACAAGAGGTAGAATCCCACTTACATACCCTGCAAAACAAAGCTTATCTCGCCTTAAGCCAGCTTGAGGATATTCGTATTCTCGGCTACCAACCTCATGCTTCCGTTCTGACTTTTGTCATTGATGGCGTTCATCATCAAGATATCGCGACTTTACTGGATCAACAAGATATCGCGGTTCGCGCTGGCCATCACTGTGCCCACCCATTGATGGATGCATTGAATGTCAAAGGCACAGTACGTGTCTCATTTGGTATTTACAATACTTTAGAAGATGTCGATAAGCTGATTGCCGCGGTAGAAAAAGCGCTAGATATGCTTTAGAACCTAGGACCCTAGGAACTAGCTCCTAGGTCCTTGATCTTCTCCACAATCGCTTTCAACCCATTGCCTCGTGATGGGCTTAGATGAGCCATTAAACCAAGCTGATCAAAATAAGCATCGATATCAAACGCTTGAATTTGTTCTGCTGTTTTACCGTCATAAGCTGCCATCACTAAGGCAATCAGGCCACGCACGATACGCGCGTCAGAATCTGCACAGAAGTACCAAATGCCTTCTTGCTCTTTGCTCACCAACCAAACTAGGCTTTCACAGCCAGATACCATAACCTGCTCTGATTTAAGTGCTTCAGGCATCTGCGGTAATTGTTTACCCCATTGAATGACCTGACGATAACGGTCTTCCCAACCTTTAAACTGCTGCATCGTTGCAACAATCTCTTCGCTGGTAATATCACGACCAAAAGGTGAAATAGGAAACTCAATCATGACGTGCTGTTCTCTTTGATTTACTTCTTATGCTTTTGAATTAGCTTTTCAACGATACGTGATACCGCCACAAAGCCAAATGTTGCCGTGACGACAGTTGCAGCACCAAAACCACTGGCACAATCCATGCGTTTTGGTCCTTCTGCTGTCGATTTTACTCCACATACGGAACCATCCGCTTGAGGATATTTCAACTGCTCAGTAGAAAAGACACAGTCGATACCAAACTTACGTGCCGGATTAGTCGGAAAGTTATGATGACGACGTAGAGTATCTTTAATCTTTTTCGCTAGAGGGTCTTGAATGGTTTTCGTTAGGTCAGCGACTTTGATTTGTGTTGGATCAATTTGTCCACCAGCTCCACCCGTTGTGATTACTTTAATTTTATTGCTACGACAATAGGCCAGCAAAGAAGCTTTGGCTCTCACACTGTCGATTGCATCCAACACGTAATCAAATTCTTTGCTTAAATATTGGTGTTGGTTGTCGGGAGAAATAAAGTCATCAATCAAGTTCACCTGACACTCTGGATTGATCAGTTTGACTCGTTCTGCCATCACTTCTATTTTGCTTTTGCCGACTGTCCCAGTCATCGCGTGGATTTGACGGTTAATGTTAGTCACACACACATCATCCATATCGATCAAGGTAAGCTCACCAACACCCGTTCGTGCTAATGCTTCGACTGCCCATGAACCAACGCCACCAATTCCGATGACACAGACATGAGCTGCTCGCAGGATCTCAACTTCATTATTACCATAAAGGCGACGAGTTCCACCAAAACGTTGGTCGTAATTTTCTGAAGCCGGAGTATCAAGTTTACGCATAACGAAAATCCAGATGAATAATAGAAAAACAAAGAGTGCGATTTTATACGCACTCTTTGTAAAAATGTCTACACCATGTGTGCCTTTTGCATTTGAATCAGGCCGATTCCAACCCAGCACACATCATTAATCAATGGGTAAAAAGCTCAATTTATACCCAATTAGCTTCAAATACTTGATTCAGAGCGAAGTGAGTTGAGTATATTTGTATTTATTGTAACTTTTCTGGCGATAAAGCCCAAGGAGCTTGGGTCGGTGTATTTTCTAGGCCCAATTTCCATACTCGACCAAAATGCTTATAGTGGCCAGCTTCTGTTCCGGCCCTTGGCCCCATACCATGATAGAGATCCAGATGGTTCTGCTTAACCGCTCCGCCCGTGTCCAAAACAATGAGCAGGCGTAGCTGGTGTGTTCCACTCCACTTGCCGTCTTTAGTCAATAATGGAACTTCAGCCAAAATAGGGGTACCCATGGGCAGAATAGATCGGTCACCCGCAACAGAAGCCATCGGCAATAATGGAATCCCTGCCGAACCTGTAACAGGTGCATCCGCTTGAGGCTCAAAAAAAACATACGATGGATTTTGCTCAAGCAATTCACGTACCGTTTGCTCATCGTGTTTAGCCACCCATTCTTTAATGGCTTTCAGCGACATTTTTTCCCGCGGCACTTCGCCACGTTCAATGAGGATCCGACCAATACTAACGTAGGCTTTGTTATTTTTTCCTGCATACGCGAAATATTCCAAGGTATCGTCATCTTCAAAGTGAACAAAGCCACTGCCTTGTACTTCCATCATAAATGGATCAATCAAATTAGGAGCATAGCCTAAAACCAACCCTTGCCCTTCTAAAGCCCCATTGTAAATCTCAGCACGAGTGGGACAGTGACTTTGACAATCAGGTTTCCCATAAACTGGATATTTGTATTCTTGATTAGAAGTATGACGCAACTCCATCACTGGAGAAAAATAGCCAGTGAACAGAACATTGCCTTGCTTATCACCTCCACCCAATTGGGCAACCTTAATCCCATAATCACCCAGAGCCGTTGTATCACCACTTTGCAACGCCCATTCCTTCAATTTTTCATACAAAGGTTGGTACATTTTTGCCATCGAAGGGGAATGAGTGACCACTTGTTCCGCTTGCTTAGGAAATTCTGTAAAGTCTTGAGGTTTATTCGATTCAACCACCTCGACTCTATTTAAAATATGCGTAAAAGTACCATCTACGTATTGTTGAGCAAGAAAGTGCTGCTCTGGTTCAGTAGTTGTGGCACAGCCAAAGAGGATGCTTAGAGACACAATAGGAAGGAGTTTTGTAAACACGTGTTATTTCCATTAAAGAAGATAGCAACAGGATGGCAAACAAATGCCCGTGGTGCAATGGAAAACAGCCGTTATCCATGCTCATCCCGACAAAGGCTGCAGCGAGATAAACCTTACTGCAAGTAGCCTAGCTAGGAATTGACTAGGATAATAGAGGAAAATATGAAAAATCAATAATTAAAGAACTTTCAAATGAGAACGTCCTTCAAGATGAAACTCTGGGAGGTAACGGTCATGTGAGTTCAATTTAATCTCAGTATGGTACTGATCTACAAAATCAAATCGACGAATCGAGCTACCGACTTTATACGACAATGTTTTCTCATCAAGGGAAAAATCTGTTGCCACAACAGAACCGTGGACAGTCACCCCTTTTGCACTCAGGATAAACTCTTCTCGTGCATAGGAAGGAACATTTTGCTCAACCCACTTTCCATATACCGCCGATTTTGTCAAAGGTGGACTTAAATAACGCATAATTAAGTCTCGGTATATCAGTATCACAACCAAGGTTCCAATTAACGCCATAAACATCAATGAACGTTCGGGACATTTACGCCAAAGCATTATGCCCATTCTCGCTGCTTGACGGCTTGTTTGATGAAAGTAGGTTTGGTAATACTAGGCATAACAATTGAGTTACTATATTCAATAAAAACGACAATATTGTAACGCCTACAAAGTGATTAGACAAAATATCTCGTCGGTTTCATAAATTAAAAGACTTGCCCAAGAATGAATAAAAAAGCAATAATAAAGCATAGTTAAACAAAAAGGAATGTATGTCGTGAAAATTCGTAGTACGGCATTGGTCAAAGGATTTCGCCAATCCTCCCCTTATGTCAATGCACATCGTGGGAAAACGATGGTCGTTATGCTGGGTGGTGAAGCGGTCGCCGATAAAAACTTTGGCAATATTATTAATGATATCGCTTTAATGCATAGCTTAGGTATCAAAGTCGTGATTGTTTTTGGTGCAAGACCACAAATAAATCAACAACTCATCAAACATGGACTGATTACGCCCTACCATAAAAACATCCGTATTACCGACGAAGCAGCGCTTTCCGTGGCTATGCAGGTTGCAGGACAACTCCAGCTTGCAATTACTGCACGCCTCTCCATGAGCCTTGGTAATACCCCTATGGCAGGAACACAACTTAATGTTATTAATGGTAATTTTGTCATCGCTCAACCACTGGGGATTGATGAAGGGGTAGACTATTGCCACAGCGGGCGCATTCGTCGCATTGATACTCATGCAATCCATCGAGCATTGGAGCAAAATTCCATCGTACTTTTTGGTCCGATTGCTGGCTCAGTGACAGGGGAATGCTTTAACTTACTTTCTGAAGATGTTGCCACCGAACTGGCAATTAAACTTGGCGCAGATAAATTGATTGGTTTTTGCGCTGAGCAAGGCGTTATCGATGACTATGGCAATGCCGTTGCAGAATTATTCCCGATAGAAGCAGAACGAGCCATCCAAAAGCTCACCTATGATCAAGCTGATAACTATGGTGATCGTACCGACACCGTTAGCTTTCTCAATGCGGCCATTAATGCTTGCAGAGCAGGTGTACCACGTTGCCATTTAATCAGCTATAAAGTTGATGGCGCCCTGATTCAAGAATTATTTTCACTCGATGGCATTGGAACTCAAATCGTCGTGGCGAGCGCCGAACAAATTCGCGAAGCCAACATTAATGATATTGGTGGTATCTTAGATCTTATCCTACCCCTTGAAGAACAAGGTATCTTAGTCCGTCGATCTAGAGAACAGTTAGAGCAAGAAATTCGCCAATTTACGATTATTGAAAAGGATGGCTTGATCATCGGTTGTGCAGCTTTATACCCTTATCTTGATGAACGTAAAGCAGAAATGGCCTGCGTCGCTATCCATCCCGATTACCGTGACGGTAACCGAGGACTATTATTATTAAACCATATGAAGCATCGTTCTAAAAATACCAATATCGACCAGATCTTTGTGTTGACGACACGCAGCTTACACTGGTTCCGCGAACAAGGTTTCTATGAAGTCAGCCTGGATTATCTGCCTAATACCAAACAAGACTTATACAACTTTCAAAGGAATTCCAAAATCTTAGCACTAGACCTTTAAGGTGACAAACGTGAAACTAATCCACTGGCTCGTGATGTCTTAATTTTTATCCCACGCTTGAGGATGTTCATATCGGTGTACATCGCTAGGCGTTTTTTCGCCCGAGTGATCCCTGTATAGATAAGCTCGCGAGTTAAAATTGGACTATAAGACGGAGGCAGTATCATCAAAGTAAACTCAAACTCACTCCCTTGAGATTTGTGGATTGTCATCGCATAAGCAGTGTCATGTTCAGGAACTCGGCTGGGTAATACTGATTTGACACTGCCATCAGGCAATTCAAAGAATACCTTCAAGCGCTGTTCCTCTTCACGATCATCGAGCATACATATACCGATATCTCCGTTGTACAACCCTAGACTATGATCATTACGAGTCACCATCACTGGCCGCCCATGATACCAAAGCTCATCTTGCATTTGGATTAACTTGCGAGCGGCTAATGCTTTTTCAACTCGCTGGTTTAAGCCTGCTACACCAAAGTCTCCTTCCCGAACCGCACACAGTAGGCGACATCGATTAAAAGCTTCTAACACTGCTTTGGCTTTATCGCTAACACTCTCAGCTTGGCCGTTTTCTGGGTGGTTATGATGATTTATGCGTTTTAAGTAATGACCATACTCTTTCACCAACACTTGCATCATTTGATTATAATGCTGGCTACTCAAAGCAAACTGCTCAATATCGGTGAAGTCTTGGTTAAAAACATGGTCGACTTGAGCTGCAGAGCCTGCATTCACCGCTTTCGCCAGTTGGCCAATACCAGAACGCACATCAAAACGATAACTTTTTTGCAGCATACACAGGCTGTCTGCAATCGAGACTTTGTGAGTTGAGCTATGGTTTAAAGTCGTAAAGCCCGTCAATTTAGCGACTGCTTTTGCTTGCTCTTTTGAGTAGCCAAACGTATTGAAAGAGCAAATATCGCCTAATACTGCACCCGCTTCTACGGAAGCTAACTGATCCTTATCTCCCAGCAAAATTAAGCGCGCATGTTTAGGCAGCGACTCCACTACTTTATACATCATCGGCAGATCAACCATCGAAGCCTCATCGATGACTAAAATATCCAAATGCAGCGGGTTTTGCTTATTATGGCGAAATTCAACACTATTTGGAATTACCCCAAGCAATCGATGTAACGTACTCGACTCAGTCGGTATTTTGGCTTTTAAATCTGGGCCTACGGGTAGCGCTTGTACCGCTTTCCCAATCGATTCAGTTAAACGTGCCGCTGCTTTACCTGTCGGAGCTACAAGCTTAATCGTGATATTTTTTGCTGTTCCCGCTTGTTCAATCAAAGCAGCAAGCAATTTGGTAACAGTCGTGGTTTTTCCAGTTCCTGGTCCACCTGAGATCACAGCAAAACGCCGAGTAAGTGCCACTGCTGCTGCTACTTTTTGCCAGTTGACACATACAGCAAGTGGGACGAGATCATCGAGCACTTGTAAATCTTGCACGTGTCGACATTGACTGACAACCTGATCGACAGCTATCCAATCTAACTGAGTTTCATCAACAATATCTAGATGGTCACACACCAGCTGTTGACGCTGCACTTGATGGCTACTGCCCGTCTCGTTTAATGCTGATAAAGCGTGGAATAAAAAGTGATATTGACGTGCAAATAAATGGTTCAATAGTTCAGATAAACGTGACAATTCTGACGCTGGTAATGAACTCACTTCACTCAATTGATTGAGCTTGTTTGCTAATGTGACTTCATAATACCAGTAGCGACTCAGGTACAAACGTTCCCCATCAAACATCATTGGCAATGCTTCCCCAGCATGACCTACAAGCGGAGACCGCTGTAGGAGCTCAAGCCAATTGATAGGTTGCAGTTTTGTATGCAGCGCTAAGGCCGCATCACCAAATAAGCCTAGCTTACTCACCAGGTCAGTCGGTTGCCCTTGTTGATCAAAGAGCGGTAAACAGATATGCCCTTTACCTAATTCACTACTCAATACTGCTGCAATCAAAGCCAAGAGTTGCCCATCAGCTTGCTGTTGACATTGAGAATAAATAAAGCGAGCAAACTGCTCATCAACGGGTCGAATTCCACCGCGACTCACCAAATGAGACAACACCATCAAAAGGTCACCTTGCTCTAACAACATATCATGACTTTTCATCAGATTAACTCCATTTGGCCTGAATCACTGGAACGTGGGTCCAAGGCTTTACCATCAATTAATTGATCCATATCTTGTAAAAACGCCAGAGATGGCTTGGCGGTGAAAATGCCATGATCACTTTGCCCATCCATACCACGTAAAAACAAATAATAAACGCCACCAAAATGACGTTGGTAGTCGTAATCTTTTATTCGGCTACGTAAAAATCGGTGTAAAGCTAATGCATAGATTTGATACTGCAAGTCATAACGATGCTCCGCCATTGCTGACTTCAGAGCCTCACCGTGATAATGAGCAACATCATCTCCTAGGTGATTTGATTTCCAATCCAGTACAAAATATTGACCTTGGTGTTCAAAGACCAAATCAATAAAGCCCTTCAACATGCCTTGTACGGTTTGAAAACCTAAATCACCGGCTCTGGCAGAAAGCGGATCATGGCGCTGGATGACACGGTTGAGTGCAGGCGATGTAAGCACCTCTATCGGAAGTAAAAACTCCATCTCAACCAAACGCTGAGCGGGCTGTTTTTGATTAAGTAATAACCCCTTTCCATCCAACGGTGTCGACAAAACAGTATCGATCAATACTTGCAATATAGGCAGCCATTGTTCGTCTAACTGCTCACTTTCCATCAAGGCCATGATCACTTGCGTATTGGCTTCGCTGGAAGCCGGTTGGGTAAATTCAATTTCTTCAAAGAGACTGTGTAAGAAAGTACCAGGGCGCGCACCACGTGGGAAACTGAAAATAGAACGCACAGGTTCGAGTAATTCTGCCTCATCATGCTCTTGAGATGAATCGATATCAAACCCTGTCACTTCCATCGTAGCATCATGTTCCGCATGTTGTGTACCTTGTTTAACCAGACCTGAGTAACTGGTTATGCGCCAATTTCTGTCGATAGGCATATTGATTTGCTGCGCTTTCAGCTCAACACTGTTTGCTTGCTGTTGTTGGTATTTTTCATTATTTAGCTCAGGGGGATCACAAACCACGACTCCCTCTAGCGATTTTTGCTGCTCAGTAAGACCCAACAACAAATCATGAATTCCTCCGGCTTGCCCATTTTGGATTAAATGGCCAATAGCACTATGATGAACCCCTGTCGGTTCTTTTGTTGAACGTCCATTACGAAGTGGAGACGCACCGATAAAACAAGCATAAACTGCACGTGTTAATGCCACATAAATCAGGCGAAGATCCTCAGCTAAACGTTCCTTATCGGCTTGTTTCAGTGAGGCCTCATTGTTGGTAATATCGAGTATGGTTCGATCGTTGTCCGCATCATAATATTTCGCTTCATTGGCTTCACGGTAACTGAATACAAAAGGCAAAAATACCAAGTCATATTCTAAACCTTTTGATTTATGAATAGTGACAATTTGTACCAGATTACGCTCGGATTCTAGACGTTGAACTTGCTCTTCACTGCCTCCAAGCCCATGTTCGGCATCACTGATCGATTGAGCTAACCAGCGTAGCAAACCATGATCACTATCAAGCTCATTACTCGCTTGTTGGAGTAACTCTCCGATATGCATGAGATCAGTAAGTACGCGCTCACCATTTTCATCCTGTGATGAAGCCGTCTCTACCAGTAACCGTTCAGCAATATGGCGCTTACTGATCACTGAGCGAAGCATCGGCAGCACACCACGTAACTGCCATAATTTTCGATACTCTTTAAATTCACTGACGGCATTGTCCCAGACAATTTCATCATTATTGAGTGCATCTAAACGCCCAGCATCCAGTGCAAACAGCTCAGAGGCTAAACTGGCCCTTAATGCTCTGTCATTTTCTGGCGTCAAAACCGCTTGTAATAAACGCTGAATATCTTGGGCAACTGAACTGGTAAAAACGCTGTCTCGATTGGATAAATACACACTGGCAATCCCTTGCTGTGCCAGAGCCTGTTTGATTCGATGCCCCTCACTCCCTGTCCGGACTAGAACGGCAATATCCCCAGCTTGTACGGCCCGTTTTTTTTCACCATTGACTAGGCATGCTTGACCTTGCTGAGCCGCAGTGAGAATGGTTTGGATCTGACTCGCTGTAGCTTGGGCCATGGCACTCAGATACTCCCCTTTCGATAACGGTTTATCCTCAGCAGGCTGGAGCCAATAAGTTAAAGCTGGCTGCTTTTTCTCATCGAGCGTCCACACTCGCTGAGCTGCATTTGGGCTCGAACTCACCGGTAAAAATGGAATATCACTATCGTAAATAAATGGGCTGTCTGGTCGTTCAAACAACTGGTTTACGGCCTGAACCATGTCATCACTAGAGCGCCAGTTAGTCCCTAGGGTATAGTGAGCGCTTACCTGATTACGTGCTTTTATATAGGTAAAGATATCAGCACCACGGAAACCATAAATCGCCTGTTTGGGATCTCCGATCATAAACCAACCACACTCAGGATTATTGAGATAAATACGGCTGAATATGCTGTACTGCAAAGGATCCGTGTCTTGGAATTCGTCAATCATTGCTACCGGATATAAAGCCCGAATGCGATCGGTCAGTAAAGCTTGCTCGTCATTATCAATGGAGGCCGACAGCTGAGTAAGAAGATCATCAAAAGAGAGCCATTGCTTTTGCTGCTTTGCCTTCATTAACATCCAACGACACTGCTCTATCGCATGGGCTAAAAGAGGTGCTTTTAAACTCACAGGGTGGCTAAGAAAGTGTTCGATCGCATTAAATACTGGATGTTCTGGAGCTGTCCCTTTAGGTGTTTTTTCGATTAAGACAGATTGAGAAAATTTCTCCAATTTATCGGGATAGCCGTAACTGGTAGTTTCTGTCGCAGCCCAAACATCCACTGTGTCTAACCAAGCAGGTAATGATTTTTTGGTGTAGCTGCGCTTATTGATATCAGAGTTTGATATCAGTGCCAGCATATCCTCTTGGCTTTCACGCCATTGCGTTTTAAATGCATCAATCGTCTTGAGGTTTTGTTGATGCAGTTCTGCAAGCGAGCCTTCCATCGCAGGAACCGATAAAGTCAGTGGCGAACCCGTTAAATATGGCCCAATCTCTTGCAACAATTGGGTTGGTTCGGACCAAAGCTGGCGAATTTCCACAGCCAAATCTAAAGGTAATGGATAAAAGTTGCGTCGCCAATAATCTGCGACCACCTGCGTTTTTAAGTGACTTTCATCGGTCACGAACTCATTATCAAAACGGCTACCAGACTCAAAGGCATTTTGCGTCAACATGCGCTGACAAAAACCGTGAATAGTGTATACCGCAGCCTCATCCATTTGGCGTTCTGCTTGCAATAGAATATCAATCGCCTGCTTTTTATTTTCCACCTCATTGAGCAAAGGGGCAATAACCGGGTCGTCACTGCAATTTCGAGAAAAAGCAATTCGGGCATCATGGATACGAGCACGAATACGATCCCTCAGCTCAGCGGTAGCGGCTTCGGTAAACGTCACTACTAAGATTTGATCAACCGTCAGGGGCACACGGTGTTTTGTTTCTGCATTACCGTGACCTAACAGAAGCCGCAGGTACAGGCCTGCAATGGTAAAAGTTTTACCCGTTCCAGCTGAAGCTTCAATCAGTCTTGCACCATGTAAAGGGAAAACCATGGTTTGCAAAGGAGTGGGTACTGACGTTTGCGCCATATCGCTACATATCTCCGAATATATCAACAATAATACTTTGAATACCTGTTGAGTAACGTTTCAATCTACTCAACACTCGCTCTCTTGCTCACTCTCAGTCGCACTCAAACGAGCACCTTGCAGAACCAAAAAAGCAAGTAAACGAACTTCCGCAGCCAGTTCTTCGTTCCAATCAGGCCAAACTCGCGCGATATAGCTATTTTTTCCCTCACCTGTCGTAATATAGCCATCGGTGAACGCTTCCATCATTTTCTTCAACGATTTTTCTTCGTCTTCAACCCATTGACCACGACTAAACCCTGCTTCAACACTCGCTAGAGCTGTCTTAGGAAAATAAGGCAGTGGTTGAGTCATTCCCTCGAAAAACAAGCGTATCAGCTCTTTTAAGTAGTTTTTTGCTTGTTGAGCATCGGCCATCGCGGGATAAATCAGATGGACAACACCTTCTTTTCGGTCATAACCCACCATATGAGTCTTCAGGGCATAACCTGCCGCTGACATCGCTAAATGATCAATCCAAGCCGAAAGATAATCTTGAGAGCGAATCTTACCACTCCGATAACGAATCAAACCGGCTTGGTAACATTGCGTCAACCACCCCGTTAAACGAACTGGGTGACCTTCTTGATCAAACAATCCCTCGAACGTCAGATCAATTTCTAAATCATCTTGAGGAGCGCCGGACAAATATGCCAGTTTCTCAACCAACTCTTCGGTCTGAACTCGATTCGTTTCAAATTCGATGTCACCAAAAGCCCCAATGGGCAATTTTCCTTGAGCTCGTTGCTGTTGCATAAAGGCTTCAAGGACCTCGCTTTTCAATTCCGGTTGAGTCAGTTCCGTGGTTAAAAGCGTCTCCAGCAGTTCATCTCGCATTTGATAACTGGCCAGCCCGCCTAAAGCAAAAGGCTCATCATCAGCCATTACAGGAAGTGGCGGCTCAAAAATGACTTTTAACCGACGATTAAAGAAGTACTGTACAGGTAAACGCCAGAATCGTTGTAATTCGACTAAGTCGAGCTCAAATGGGAAGGTCAAACCCAGCAAATAATTGTCCAAAGCACGATGAAATACTGGTGGAGTCAGTTGCTCAGTTTGACCACTTTGCATCAAGGCTACAGGCAGCCATTCTTTGGCATAACTGCGTTGCTCACCTTGAAATGCTGCCGGACTAAAAGGCACCATGGTATGCTCTTTGAATAATGATTTCAGTAACCGCTCACCTGAGGCATCAACTGATAACGCTTCATCTCCCTCTAAGCAGTAGTTTTGATGGCAATATTCCATCAACTCAGAGACTAAAACGGAAGGCACTCGTTCAGTGTTATCTTGAATAGAGCGTCCAACAAAGCTGATATACAGTGTCTGCTGAGCGGATAACATCGCTTCTAAAAACAAATAACGGTCGTCATCTCGACGAGATCGATCACCAGGTTTGGCTCGACCAGTCATCAAATCGAAACCTTCAGGTGGCATAGAACGTGGATAAATACCGTCATTCATACCCAACAAGCACACCACTCGAAACGGAATTGACCGCATAGGCATAAGGGTACAAAAGTTTACTTGCCCAGCTAAAAAGCGTTGACTCACACGGGTACTGGAGAGCTTGTTATGTAGATATTGCCTTAGAACTGATGGGGATAAATTGTCGTCGAATTTCGCATCCGTTAATTGCTCTTTTAGCTGACTTAATGTGTCTCGAATGGACTTGAGCGCCATTTCTCCTTCAAGATCAACTAAGAAAAAATCATCCAGCATGGTAATCAGCGTTTCTCTCCAAGCATCAATAGCCTGAACCTTTGCGAGCTTTCGACGATAATCACTTATTTTTTGGATAAAGTAAGCCAATTTCCCTGCAAGCTCTGCTCCCATACCTTGCACTTCATTAAATGGAGATAAACGGCCTTGTTGTCCGCTAAACAAGCCCACAGACTCTGGCATAGCATAACCAAGAAGCATACGCTGAATGCCAAATTGCCAGGTATTTTGCCGAGTTTCCGGTAATTCAAATTCACAACTGGTGTGGCTATCTAGCCCCCAGCGAATACCCGATTCTTCCACCCAGCGTTTCGCTTGCAGAAAATCCTCTTCACTTAGTTCAAATCGCTTCAAAATCGCCGGAGATTCGAGAAGTTCTAATAATTCAGACGCTAAGCACCGCGTATTAGGTAAATTCACTAATTGCATAAAAGCGGCTAAAATTGGACTTTCTTGATCGGCAGTTCTGTCAGAAATCGAATACGGAATAAAACGTTCACCAGGGGCATTACCAAAAACGGCTTGAATCGCAGGACTGTATGCGTTGATATCAGCCACCATGACAATAATATCTCGTGGTTTCAATGTGCTATCTGCATCAAACATAGCGAGTAATTGATCATGCAACACTTCAACTTCGCGCATTGGGCTATGGCAGGCATGCAAGCTTAATGATTCATCATCAAGCGTAATAACCTGTTTATGCTGGCTATGATCAATCGAACTATCATCTTGGTGTTCTTCTAAATTGAGAATATCGGCTTGGAGGTGATGAAGTAAGCTGTCTCGATCAACATCAACAAACGCTTCAATTTCATGCGATTCCGATTGAGATAATAAATACAAATTATCTCGCCCTAATTTGCCCATAGAAGCCAGTAAGCTATTTCCCACGGCATCTGTGTGGAGTTCATCGATAAGATTGTCTTCAATCGACCCTTTAAGCTGTTCAGTCTCGCCCTCCACTTCAGAGTGATCTTGTTTCCAAACCAAATGCTGGCGGTACTTAGCAGCCAAGCGAGCTAGGAATTTCCTATCACGCACTTCTCCCCAATAATACCGACAAGGATTGGTAAACATCAGGTGAACATCGATATGCTGCCCTATTGCTCTCAATGCATCCATATAACGTGGGGGAAGAGAAGCAATACCAAACACAAATAACCGCTTGGGTAAACGCTCAATTTTGCCATGAAAACCATCTAGAACTTGAATGAAATGCTCATATAAGTTGGCTCGATGGTACGGTGACTGTCCTAATGAAACGGTGTAATCATACAAAGCTCGCCATAAAACAGGTTGCCAAGGATGGGATTCTTCTAAATCGATAAGATTTTCTCCGGCCTCCCAAGTTGCTATCCATTCAGGACGATAAACCAAGTAACCATCAAAAATATCAGCGATTTTCTCAGACAATTGATACAGTTTACTGCAATCATCATCTCCCTCTAGGTACTGTGCTAGAGGAGCAAAAAGCGGATCGGCCAATAAAGTCGGCAACAAGCGCATCAGCTTCCACGTCATGGACTCTTTGTTAAACGCACTACGTTTGGGCACATCGCTCAGAATCTGAGTGAACATGTCCCAAATAAACGTCGCTGGTAATGGAAAATCAATATTTGCCGCCACACCCAGCTCTTTTGCCAGCGCCATTTTCAGCCACTGCGACATACCAGGGCTTTGAACCAGTATTTGCTCTTTTTCAAACGGATGATCTAATGGAGCAATACGAATCAGTTCAACGAGCAATGACTTTAGAACATCAACTTGATTGGAGTGATAAACAGTGAACAAATGGAAGTACCGAAAAACTGACAGAAACTGTCCGCAAGCTTAGCACAATCAGCCCTTGTTCTTATAACGTTACCGAACAAAAGTTCATATAAAAAAACAACATTATTGCATATACCGACAATTTCAAAATTGACAAAAAAAATAACCTCACCAAATGCAACTCTACTAAAAATAGATTAATGTGATACAATTCACATTAATTAACCAATTAATACTTGTTTTTGTTATTTGCATAAGAAGGACAAGTCACTTAATACAACACTTTTGTACACATAAAAATAATGATTGGTACCGCTCAAGATATGTTTCGAAAAATCACAACCAACTGTGCTTGGTTAACTGCATTCTTTGCTTGCTTTGCTATTTATATTTCTATTGTCTTTTACCCTTTTTTGCTTTCAAACGGCGCGAATGAAACTCTATCATTCCTTCAAATCTATTATCTGCTGGCCACACAATATGGCTGGTTAGGCTTGATTGTCCTGTCCTGTCTGTTAATCAGTGCATTATTTGCCTTTCTTCCCAGCAGAATGTTTAAAACGCTCGTTATCGTCATCGCTCTTTCACTGCTAATCATGCTCAAAGTCGATATTCTTGTCTTCGAGCAATATAAGCTGCATATCAACGGTCTACTGATCCGGATGTTTTTTGAAGGTGGTAGCGATGTATTTGAAATTTCTTGGATGACTTGGTTGCTTTTCTTCGCCAATATTCTTTTGCTTTTTGCCGGCCTCATGCTAACCGTTTGGATCAGTAACAAGCTAGCACGCAACCGAATTAAATACGCTATTGTCGCAGTTTGGTTCGGCGTTCTTCTAAGCACACAAGCCATTCACGCTTACACCAATGCTCTTTATGATGATGAAGTCAGTCAATTCTCTAACAATTGGCCTCTGTACTACCCATTGACAGCCCGTAATTTTATTTACCGACATAACCTCGTTGACCAAGACATCGCATCACAAAATCGAGTTGAATTAAAAAATGTCAAAAGCAGTACACTTAATTACCCGTTATCACCAGTTGAAGTCAAAGCTAAAGCTAAGCAGCCTAATGTATTATTCATTCTGATTGATGCATGGCGACACACGGATGCAACGGCTGATATCATGCCAAACGTCAGTAAATTTGCTGAAAGAACAACACAATTCTCTCAGCATATGAGTGGTGGTAATTCCACTCAAGCTGGTATTTTTAGTTTGTTTTACAGCTTACCTGCCACTTACTGGGATAGCTTTTACGCCAGTCAGACTTCACCTATCTTTATGGACACTCTGCAAGCGCAAGGTTACCGAATGGGTATTTTTGGTTCCGCCCCACTAACCAGCCCTCCTTTGTCTCGTACTGTTTTCAAGCAAGTGCAAGACCTCGAGCTGAAAAAAACGGGTAAATCAGCAGTTGAACGCGATAAAGAGATCACAGAAGACTTTATCCAATTTCAGCAACAAAAAGATGATAGGCCCTACTTTGGTTTTCTATTCTACGATGCTGCCCACGGTGCGGTTTTCCCAGAACCTGAGTTTGCTAAGTTCAAACCATACTGGGAACGTGTTGATCATATTCTGCTAAATAACGATTTTGATGCTTCGCTCTACCACAATCGTTATAAGAATTCCCTGTATTTTATCGACAGCCTTGTAAGCAAAGTACTTAACAATATCGACTTAGAAAACACGATCGTCGTTATTTCTTCAGATCACGGAGAAGAGTTTAACGATCATAAGATGAACTATTGGGGCCACACTGGCAATTATAGTGATACCCAAATTCATGTTCCTTTTTACATGTACGTTCCCGACAGACAGCCACAAAAGATCGATTACCGCACGACCCATTTTGATGTTGTACCGACCTTGATGAATATGCTGTTTGATGTAGAGGGTGAGACTGAGTCCTACAGTGTTGGAAGCAACTTATTTGATAACTTCAAACCGCGAGACTGGTTTATCGCAGGCAGTTACTACAACTACGCCCTCGTCGGCAAAGATACCATGCTTGTTGTTAACCCTGGCGGTCATTCTGAACAATTGGATAATCAGCTACATAAAGACAAAAATCACAAGGTCCCTGTTTATGTTATCCAAGGTTCACTTGATGAGATGTCACGTTTTTATCAGCAAAAATAGTCTTAGCTTCGTTTAATGATACTTTGATGCCACCTCAATGTTAGGTGGCATTTTTATTTTCGCTTTGACTAACTATGTTGTGCCCGGTAAGGGTGAATCAGTAAGTAACGGATATATTGTATGCTTACGTATACGACAACCATACTTGCTACCATTAATTCTAAAATAGCCAGCCAGTGAACTTGTTGCACGTAATGTTCAGCTAAGCCTCTCGTTTCCATCCAATGCGCCATTTTAAATAGAGCGGTTGCACCTATGACCATTGGGAAGGTAAACGCCGCATAACCGGGACTGAAGGGTAATCTGAGCAGCTTAAAAAACGCCAAATAAATGATCGCTGTCATCAAGACGGCAATCCCAAACAGCAATGCCACAATCACAGGTGATGGCGTAGTGGTTACCGTCAAGTAGCCCGCGAGAGAGAGGCTGGCTGGAGCTGCTAGAATAGCCATAGTAGGCTTAGCTGCATCCGGAATTTCATGAGTAAACATAAATCGGTAGATCATCATAGGCAGCATGATTGCGTATGAAACCATGCCAAACACTAACGTCCCATAAGCAATTGGAGCGAGAATAGGATTACCTGAAAAGGAAACGTCTGCAACAATAATACCGACAGGAGGAACAAACCAACTGGGTACCATATGATGCAGTTCAAAATCGCGGGCGCGGTGCCATAAAAAGCAAAGCAGAAAGACAATGTGCAATACGACCGCACTCAGCCAAACAATATCACCAGCTAGCGGTAAAAAGTGACCTAACGAATTGGAGATAACCATACTTGCCATTGCAAAAGTAGGAACCACACTACCAACAACAGGGTGTGCTAAGTCTTGTTTCAATAAATGTCGATGCAAAAGAAATTTAATCGCTAAAACTGACAGCAGAACAAAAGCGATACCGGCACATATCCACTGGCCAAACCCTTGCAGGTCAGTCACGTTTTCCCAGCTCCAACCTAAACTGGCAATCCCAAGTGCAAGTCCCGCCATCGGTGTAGGGGCACCCATGATTTTTGCTTTTGTTGTTCGAATCATCACTACCTCAAAGCTTAATATTCTGTAGAAAAAACTATTTTACCCTTGCACTTTGTTTCGATATATCCAATTATTTAAGACAAGCGTTCAATTATTCTTAACAAAACCAATGCCACCTCGTATCTCACTCAAACAACTGCATGTGTTTATTTCAATTGTACAAAACAAAACACTCACTGAAGCAGCGCAATCTTTGTTCTTATCTAAAGCGGCTGTCAGCATGGCTCTGTCTGAACTTGAAAAGCACATCGGCCATCCTTTATTTGATCGAGTCAATAATCGTCTTATTCTCAATCAGGAAGGTCAAAAAATGCTGCCTGTTGCTGATGAAATTATTCGTCGAAGCCAAGAGCTCGAAGGCTTATTTGACAGTGACAAAAGCTTAGCAGGTTTTCTCCGTATTGGTGCCAGTGATACTCTGGGTAATCACGTCTTACCTTACCTCTTAAGTGATTTTCGACATCAAACTCAGCACCGTTCACAAAGTCTCTTGATTTCAAACTCGGCCCAGATTTGCAATAAGTTGCTCGCTTACGAGCTCGATATTGGCTTTATTGAAGGAAAATCGACGCACCCAGACCTCATATCAACACCATTTAGCGAAGATGAAATGTGTGTGATATGTGCGCCTAATCAAGCACAATCTGTACAAGCGTCATCCTCTGTTGCTGCGCTAGAAAACAAGCCATGGGTTTTACGCGAAGAAGGCTCTGGTTCTAGGGCATTTTTCCTCAAAACCATAGCTCCCAGATTAGAAAATTGGCAAGAGGCTTTCCAGCTAAATACCACGGAAGCACTGATTAACTCAGTCTCAGCAGGGCTTGGATTTGGATGCTTGTCTCGTCTTGCCGCTCAATCAGCGATGCAGGATGGACGCGTCAGCGTGGTGAACATCCCTCTGGATATGAAACGCCGTTTTTGGCTACTCGTTCACAAAGAAAAATATCAAAGTTTATTGCTAAGAACATTTATTCAGTTTTGTGTACCCAAGTAACCTCAACATGCCGTGTTCAGCCAAAGTCTCAATAGTACAGAGCTCATCTCTGTTTCGGTGGTATTTCCCGCAATTGCTATCTTAATGCGAAGCACAACTGGACTTCTCAAGCTAAAAACTGTATAAGCACCCAGTATAATTTAATCAAATCAGAGGACCAACCATGGCTGTAATAGTTAAGTACGTGGTAGAGCGCAATGGAGAAGAAAAAATGACTTTTACCTCTAAAGCGGAAGCCGATGCCTACGATAAAATGTTAGACATGGCAGACGAGTTATTCTCACTGCTTGGTAAAAGTGAACTGCTAGAAGATGAAGGCAAGCAAGAAGACTTGGCGATGTTCCTAGCACAAAACAAAGAAGAAGTGCTTTATGCGCTAGGAGCTAAGCGCAAACCCGCTGAGAAAAAAGCCAAACCTCAAGCGGTTCCAGAAGAGAGCCAAAAAAGTGATGAAGAAGACGCTGCGTAAGCTGACTCCTCTTTGATGACGTTGAGATCAAAATATTCTCGATGATTAAAACGCTGCAATTTGCGGCGTTTTTGTTTATTTGCCCAACCTCTACTGAACATTTCTCATCAGACAAATATATCGTTTAAAAGACAATGGGTATTCATCGAAAGACTTTCTCTCTCTCTGCTCTTTAAACTAACCCGTTCTCTCTTTATGATGATTTGCATGTGACCTCAACCGACGAGGCACAACCCTACTCGCTTTTTCTTGCTATTGAACCGGCAAGATAGACCTAACACACGGAGATCAATTATGGCTTTCTTTTCTTTGGCCTTTGGTACGGTAACAAAAAATCGCGATGAAAAAATCATCGAAGCATTTTTTCCAAATCCAATCCTAAACCCAAGTGCTGAACTTGTTAATGCATTGGCATCACTAGTCGGCTACGAGCAAGGTAACCAAGCTATTGAGATCTCGGCGACACAATGCACAGAACTGGCCGCAGCTTTCGAAGCCCATGGTGATAATGCAAACGCTGATTTTGCAGCAAAAGCTGCTCAATCCTCTCAACCTCTTGTGCTTGTTATGCTTGCCAACGACGAACAACCACAAAGCGTTGCAGAAGGCTTCCTGAAACTTCAATTAATCTCTCACCGTCTAGTACAACCTCACGGTACTGTCTTGGATGGCATTTTTGGCCTACTACACAATATTGCTTGGACTAACGAAGGTCCAATCGATCTCCCTGAGCTGGCTGAACGTCAAATAGAAGCTCGTTTAGCAGGTCGCATTCTTAGTGTCGATTGTGTGGACAAATTCCCTAAAATGGTTGACTACGTGGTTCCATCAGGTGTTCGTATAGCAGATACATCGCGTGTACGTCTTGGCGCACACGTGGGCGAAGGTACGACGGTTATGCACGAAGGTTTCATCAACTTTAATGCAGGTACCACTGGGGTAAGCATGGTTGAAGGTCGCATTTCTGCCGGTGTCTTGGTAGGTAACGGCTCAGATATTGGCGGTGGTGCTTCTATCATGGGTACGCTTTCTGGTGGCGGTAAAGTAGTGGTCTCTATCGGTGAAAACTCACTGCTTGGTGCCAATGCTGGCCTAGGTTTTCCAATGGGCGATCGCTGTACGATTGAATCTGGCCTTTACGTAACCGCTGGTTCAAAAGTTCGCATGCTTGATTCTGAAGGCCAAGAAGTTCAAGTGGTTAAAGCTCGTGATTTAGCTGGCGTATCAGATCTCCTGTTCCGTCGTAACTCTGTAACAGGCCAAATTGAATGCTTAGCGAATAAGAGTGCCGTTGAGTTAAACAGTGAACTACACAAAAACAACTAGTTCATTAGGGCTTTTGAACTACACAAATCAAGCTGAAGAATGTGTTTTAGAAAAGTTGTCTTTGATAAATGCTTTTAAATAAATAGTTTTAAATAACCAGATTCTAAAAACCCCTTCGCATTTATGCCAAGGGGTTTTTATTGATCGCAGCTTAAGCTAGAGCGGAAATTACTTATTTAAAAAGTTTACCGCTTTATCAGGGAAGTCCGTAAATACCCCGTCGACTTTTACTTGGTTATAGAAAATGTCTAACATACCGTCAAAGCTCTTAGTATAGCTTGGAATGCGCTCAGGCTCCGCTCGGAAAGTATATGGATGCACTTGCAGTCCTGCTTCTTTAGCCGCTCTCATTAATGGTTTAATAATAATGTTGTCTTGCGTTGACTTATCGTCGACTAACATTGGCTTCCATGGGCCAATACCTTCCGCATAAGCCGCCACTTTTTTCATACCATCAGCTTCAAACATCCAGTCATAGCTATAAGGAATGGCTTCTCCATCCTTGTATACCATGGTTTCATTCCAATCCGTGTAAGCCATCAATTGAACCAGTTTCAGATCCATTTTCATGGCTGGCATAAGCTCATTATTAATGCGTTGTAGCTCATTTGCATCAAAACATTGCAGATACACTTTATCGTCTTGTGAATCATAGCCATATTGCTTTAAAACGTTTAAAACGGCTTTTGAAATATCTTTACCTTCATTACGATGGAACCAAGGTGCTTTAATTTCTGGATAGATACCAATGTCGTAACCCAGTGTTTTGTTTAGACCTTGAATAAGCTCCAGCTCTTCAGCAAAAGTGGGGACTTTAAAATCAGATTTCCACATTGGGAAACGTGTTGGATACCCGGCAACTTTGTTGCCTTTATCATCAATATTAAATCCTTCCGTTACTCGTAAGGTTTTAATTTCTGCTAGAGTAAAGTCAATCGCGTAATAACGGCCATCAGCACGAGAGCGTTCTGGAAAGCGCTCTGCAACATCAGTAACACGATCCAAATAATGGTCATGTAGTACCACCAACTGGTCGTCTTTTGTCATTACTACATCTTGTTCAATATAATCAGGCTTCATTGCATAAGCGAGAGCTTTAGCTTCTAAAGTATGTTCAGGCAAATATCCTGACGCTCCGCGATGAGCAATAACCAATGGCTTAGCAATTACACCCGCTGATAGGCTCAACGCTAAAAAAGTAATCCCTAATGACTTAGTTGTTTTCATTGTTATTTTCCTTGATATGAAAAAGGCAGTATTTCACTGCCTCTTTAACTTTTTATGACGCTAATGCGGTTTTTTCTTGTTGTTTTTTATTGTGGAAATCTCGTTCACCAATATACGCATATGCCAGACATAACAGTGCAGCAACACATGAACCAACCAGAATGATAAATCCACCATCCCAACCAAAGTGATCCACCGTGTAACCAAGAATCGCATTCGCTGCAACGGCACCACCAAGATAACCAAAGAGTCCGGTCAGACCTGCCGCTGTACCAGCTGCCTTTTTAGGAGCTAATTCAAGAGCATATAAGCCAATTAGCATCACAGGACCATAAATGAGGAAGCCGATCGCCACGAGAGCCATCATGTCAACTTCTGGGTTACCTGCTGGATTAAACCAGTAAACAAGCACAGCGATCATGACCAGCACCATAAATAGAATTCCTGCAGGCGCACGACGTCCTTTAAATAGCTTGTCAGAGATCCAACCACATAATAGTGTGCCTGGAATACCAGCCCACTCATATAAGAAATAGGCCCATGACGATTTATCCACGCTGAAACCTTTCGCTTCGCTCAAATAGACGGGTGCCCAGTCAAGCACACCGTAACGAATGAGATAAACAAAAGCATTAGCAATTGCAATCGCCCAAAGTAGCTTATTGGAAAAGACATACTTGAAGAAGATTTCCTTCGCAGTCATTTCATTTTCATAAGCTTTATCGTAGCTGTCTGGGTAATCATTTTTATATTCTTCTATCGATGGTAAACCACAAGATTGAGGAGTATCTCTCAGTGTTATCCAAATGAAGACAGCAACGAGTGTGGCAAAAAAGGCGGGAACATAAAATGCAGTGTGCCAATCGTCGTTAAATGCCCATAAGCCAAATAGGAACATTGGGCCGATCAGACCACCACCGACATTATGTGCGACATTCCAGACTGAAACGATCTTGCCCCGCTCTTTACGCGACCACCAGTGAACCATGGTTCGACCACAAGCTGGCCATCCCATACCTTGAAACCAACCATTTAAGAACAATAGGCAAAACATGGCAGGAATACTGGCTGTCGCCCATGGCATGAAGCCAAAGCAAAACATAACCAGCGCTGACATGATCAATCCAGCACTCAAGAAATAGCGAGGATTAGAACGGTCCGAAACACTTCCCATTAAAAATTTAGATAAACCGTAGGCAATAGAGACAGCTGCTAAAGCAACACCGAGATCACCTCGGCTAAAGCCCTGTTCAATCAGGTAAGGCATGGCCAAACTGAAGTTTTTACGTACTAGGTAATAACCTGCGTATCCGAAAAAAATGCCGGCAAATAACTGCCATCGTAACCTTGTATAAGTGCGATCGATCTTGCTTTCTCGCAAGCGTTCAATATGCGCCTTAGGTTTGAATATTCCAAACATAGGAACCCCATTAATAATTTTCAACAAAGCACCGTTTAAATAAGCATGTTCATAGGCTTTTTATCAAGAGTATTCATTACTATTTAAGTTCAGTCGTGAGTACTGACAAAATATATTAAGTGGATACTTCAAAATTAAGCGCTTTTATTTAATGAACAGAACGTGAACTTATTCAAACTAGCAGTATGAATAACACCCAACTTCGTACGAAAAAAAACGAAAGAGTGCGAAACTAAACGACATTTTATGAAATGGTGAATCAATTTCTGTGATAAATCCTACACAACAGCCAAAATTTACAAATTTATCATCACTTATAAATTCAAACATGACATCAATCACAAAAAAAACAGCTTAAAAGATAACCTCAAAATTTTCAAAACGAAAATTAAATCATTTAAAATAAAATTAGAACGTGAAACCATTAAAAATTTAAATTTTACTTTAACTATTGAACAATATTTAGCGCTCAAAGTTCATTCAAAAAAACACATTGCTCAGTCATTATCACTATTTACTAAATATTCAAAAGCTGCGTTAATTAACAAAAAATCGACCCTTTTTTCGCAAATACATGCTCAAACACTCAGTTTTATTGCTCGTTTATTTTCGGTATCACCAATACATGCAAAATAACTTTGTACTATGCGCAAAGTATCTCAAGTAATTGCCCTTTAGTGAGATGTTTTGGATAGAAGAATTTGTAACAAAAAGGACAATAAATATGACGTTCAACTCCCCCTCATCCCTTCTTGGAAAATGTTTAGCCGAGTTTATTGGCACTGCAATACTGATCTTTTTTGGTGTCGGTTGCGTTGCAGCAATGGTACTAACCGGTGCTGAATTTGGACAGTGGGAAGTCAGCATCGTTTGGGGCCTTGGAGTCACTATTGCTATTTACTGTACTGCAGGTGTATCTGGTGCCCATATTAACCCTGCCGTCACTATCGCTCTAGCTATGTTTCATGGTTTCAATAAAAATAAAGTGCTACCTTATATTGTTGCCCAAGTACTGGGGGCATTTTGCTCAGCCGCGCTGGTTTATAGTTTGTATAGTAATCTATTTACAGACTATGAAATCGCACATAATTTTACTCGTGGTAGCCAAGAAGCATTAAGTACTGCTGGCATTTTTTCTACTTACCCTCATGCCTCATTATCATTGATGAGCGCTTTTGCCGTAGAATTCGTTATTACCGCCGTGCTACTGTTTGTTATTCTCGCTCTTGGTGATGAGAACAACGGTGCTTCACGAGGTGCTTTAAACCCTCTTCTTATTGGTATTCTCATTGCAGTAATTGGCTGCTCTTTAGGTCCATTGACTGGTTTTGCAATGAACCCTGCCCGCGATTTTGGCCCTAAACTTTTTGCTTACTTAGCTGGATGGGAACATGCTCTCACTGGAGCACGAGATATTCCATACTTTATTATTCCAATTCTGGCTCCAATTACGGGTGCTTGTTTTGGTGCTTGGCTTTACCCAAAAGCAATTGCCAATTACTTACCAAAACAAGGCCAAGGCTGCACCATTCCTAATCAATGTGAACAAACAGAGACCGAACAAGTTCGAGCCTCATAAAAGTCACTTGGGTATAAAATATAAATAACAAAACATAAGGATTCTTTTATGACTGAGCAAAAATACATCGTTGCTCTAGACCAAGGAACAACAAGTTCTCGTGCTGTCATTTTGGATCATGACGCTAATATTGTGAGCGTCGCTCAAAGAGAATTTACCCAGATATATCCTCAAGCAGGCTGGGTTGAGCATGATCCAATGGAAATCTGGGCAACACAAAGTTCAACCTTAATTGAAGCACTAGCAAAAAAAGGAATTAGTAGCGATCAATTGGCGGGAATTGGTATTACCAACCAACGTGAAACAACCATCGTTTGGAATAAAGAAACAGGCAAACCTGTATATAACGCTATTGTTTGGCAATGTCGTCGTACTGCTGATATCTGTGAAGAGCTTAAAGCACACGGATTAGAAGAATACGTACGTGATAGTACCGGGCTAGTTCTTGATCCTTATTTTTCTGGTACTAAAGTGAAATGGATTTTAGACAATGTCGAAGGTGCACGTGAACAAGCGCAAGCGGGTAAACTCTTATTTGGCACTATAGATACTTGGTTGGTATGGAAAATGACTCAAGGCCGAGTACACGCAACTGACTATACCAATGCTTCTCGGACGATGCTTTTTAATATCAATGACCTGAGCTGGGATAAAACGTTATTAGATGAACTTGATATACCTGTATCCATGATGCCAGAAGTTAAAGCTTCTTCTGAAATTTACGGCCAAACAAATATCGGTGGAAAAGGGGGCACTCGCATCCCTATTGCTGGCATTGCTGGCGACCAGCAGGCTGCTCTCTTCGGTCAAATGTGCGTACAACCCGGACAGGCAAAAAATACTTACGGAACTGGGTGTTTTCTGCTTATGAACACAGGGCAAGAGAAAGTGACTTCTAAAAATGGGCTACTGACTACTCTTGCTTGTGGCCCGAAAGGTGAGCCTGCCTATGCACTTGAAGGCGCTGTGTTTATGGGCGGAGCTTCAATTCAATGGCTACGTGATGAATTAAAAATTTTAGCTGGAGCAGAAGACTCAGAATACTTTGCAACTAAGGTTGATTCATCCAACGGGGTCTATGTAGTGCCAGCGTTCACTGGACTTGGTGCCCCCTATTGGGATGCATATGCAAGAGGAACCATTGTTGGACTGACCCGAGGCATAAATTCAAATCATATTATACGAGCAACTTTAGAGGGTATTGCTTATCAAACTCGTGATGTTTTAGATGCGATGCAAGCCGACTCTAGCATCAAATTAGAAAACCTTCGAGTGGATGGTGGTGCCGTTGCCAATAACTTCCTGATGCAGTTCCAATCTGATGTTCTTGGCACTGAAGTACATCGCCCCAAGGTCACCGAAGTGACAGCTTTAGGTGCTGCTTACCTTGCAGGTTTAGCTGTAGGCTTCTGGAGTAGCCTTGAAGAGCTTGAAAATAAAGCGGTAGTTGAGCAAACATTTCAACCACACGAAGACGAAACAAAACGTAACCGACGATACAAAGGTTGGAAGCGAGCGGTTAAATGCGCTCAAGTTTGGTCGGAGCTTCACAGCGAAGAGGAATAATTTGAGTAAATGATGAAATAACTCACAAGAGCGCTATTAAAGCGCTCTTTTTACCTAGAGAAATAAATTATCTTCTCACATCGTACTGAATCAAGCACAATAGTCATAGACTAATTTCTATTTTGAGGCGTTAATACAATACCAATGCCCAAGGAGTGTTTAATGAAACAAATACCAAGACACCAACAAATTATTGAATTGGTTATAAAACAAGGTTACGTCAGTACTGATGAACTGGTTGATAAATTTAATGTCAGCCCTCAAACCATCCGACGAGATCTTAATGAGCTTGCCGATGAAAATAAAATTCGTCGCTACCATGGTGGAGCCACTGTTCCTTTAAGCTCAGAAAATACTTCCTACAGCATGCGTAAAGAGTTGAACTTCAATGAAAAAGATGTCATTGCTGAAGCATTAGTAAAACACATTCCTGACGGGGCAACACTCTTTATTGATATCGGAACCACTCCTGAGGCTGTTGCTCGAGCACTAAATAAAAAACATAAGCAGTTACGCGTTGTCACCAATAACATCAATGTTGCCAGTATTTTATTATCCAACCCTGAAATTAAAGTTATCCTTGCTGGCGGTGAAGTTCGTAACCGAGATGGCGGTATTGTAGGGGAAGCCACTTTAGATTTCGTCAAGCAATTCCGACTTGATTTTGGCATTTTAGGTATCAGTGGTATCGACTTCGATGGCTCACTGCTAGATTTTGACTATCACGAAGTTCGAGTGAAACAAGCTATTATCGATAATAGTCGCAGCGTTTTTCTTGCTGTCGACCACTCAAAATTCGGCCGCAATGCGATGGTTAAGCTCGGTAATATTGATCAATTGAATATGGTTTTGACTAACAAACAACCACCAGCAGAAATTTTATCGATTCTAGCAGATGCTTCTATCCCATTAGAAGTCGTCACAGCATAAAACGTACACGTCAATATCTTCCAAAAACAAAGATCGTCGGTAGCCAAAAGACACATAACCAATATATTCTGTATTCGAGCATTAAAAACCTCTCCTCATGAGCGCCTTTTATAAAATAGGCGCTTTTTTTCATTTCAATCACACAAAACGCTCAAAAACGAAAATAAATAATGAACAAAAACGAAACTTAGTCTATGATATAACTTGATTTGACAATGCTCGTTCGCTCACCAAGAGGTTTTATTTATGAGTATACAACACAATAAAATAACAAATGATGTACTCCCAACAATGGATCTAATCATAGTTGGTGGCGGTATTAACGGTGCAGGTATCGCAGCTGATGCTGCTGGTCGTGGATTAAATGTCGGACTGTATGAAGCGCAGGATTTTGCTTCTGCCACTTCTTCTGCAAGCTCAAAACTGATCCATGGCGGGCTTCGTTATCTTGAACATTATGAATTTCGTTTGGTGTCTGAAGCACTCGCAGAGCGAGAAGTCTTGCTGAGAAAAGCACCGCATATCGCTTGGCCAATGCGTTTCCGTCTACCGCATCGTCCATTTTTACGTCCTGCATGGATGATACGTAGCGGCCTATTCCTTTATGATAATTTAGGTAAGCGCACGACACTTCCTGCAAGTAAAACCATTAACCTTGCTCAATCAGGTCTACTAAAGCCTGAAATAAAAGTTGGTTTTGAATACTCGGACTGTTGGGTTGATGATGCTCGTATGGTATTACTCAACGTATTAGCCGCTAAAGAAAATAATGCCGAAATACGTAACTATTGTCGGGTTGAAAGCGCCAAACGCAAAGATGGTGTATGGCATGTCACCATACACGATATTATCACTGATCAACGTTTCGAACGAACAGCAAAAGCTTTGGTTAATGCAGCTGGCCCTTGGGTAAAACAATTTTTTGATGATGGCCTTGAACAACAATCACCACGCAATATCCGCTTGATTAAAGGTTCCCATATTGTCGTCCCTCGTATCCATGATGAACCACAAGCTTATATTCTGCAAAATAAAGACAACCGTATTGTCTTTATGATCCCTTACTTAGATAAATTTTCAATTATCGGCACAACGGATGTCGAATATAAAGGCGATCCACGTAAAGTCTCTATTTCGGAAGAAGAAGTGGATTATCTGATCGACATTGTCAACCAACACTTTGTTCAACAGCTCAAACGTGATGACGTGGTCTGGTCTTACAGTGGAGTGCGACCTTTGTGTGATGACGAGTCAGATTCACCACAAGCAATCACTCGTGACTATACTTTAGAGCTAGATTCAAAGCAGGATCAAGCGCCTTTACTTTCTATTTTTGGTGGAAAACTTACGACTTATCGTAAATTAGGCCAAGCTGCAATGCATAAATTGGCACCTTACTTCCCTGAAATGGGAGAAGACTGGACTGCGAACCAAGCACTACCTGGCGGTAATTTCAGTTGCAGTCGAGAGCAATTGGCCAGTATGATTCACACTCATTACCCATGGATTCCAGAAGCTTTGTTGCTTCGTTATGTCACATTGTTTGGTACCCTTACTTGGAAGATCGTCAAAGATACCACTTGCCTCGATGACATGGGGCACCGCTTCTCCGACCAAGCTCATGGTGTCTATCAGCGTGAAATTGATTATCTCATTAACCACGAAATGGCATGTAATGAGGAAGATATCCTATGGCGTCGCACTAAACTAGGCCTTTACATGACCGAAGAACAACAACAAGAATTAGCAGCTTACTTAAAAGACAAAACACAAACAAATGTTGTAAACCTATCTCAAGCTGGCTAGTTTTCAATTAATTCATAACCCCGTATCGTTATTATTCGATATGGGGTTTTTATTAATGCTCTTTACCATGACTATATTGACGATAGAACAGTCGATTAATGACGCCCCTTAGACCTAAGCCGTTCTTGCCAATACTCATAAATAACTTTCATAGATATACTTACTTAACAGCCACTGTTTAGTAAGGCTGATGTTTTAACCACTTTGAGGAGTAATTCTAATAATTTATTATTATTTATCCTGGATGCCCATCAGGTCTAGGGCTAAGCAGCATCAAACCAAATCGCCATACAAATAGCCCGAAAGCAAATACCCATAAACCACCACTCAATTCGATCCACAGCAACATTTCACTCGGTGCCCATAGCACACCTAAACTGCGGGTTAAGGCAGCGATAAACACCGCGGCGAATGCTAGGCTCATATTCGGTCCTTGATAAATCATTCGACCTGTGTGCCCCATCGTTACACGGGTGATCATCGCTAAAATCAAACCACCTAAAGCTCCAATAGTAAATAAATGAATCAAGTTATGGCTGGCAAAAGCATTATCCCACCCACCTCGTAAAATTAAACTGATCGGTAAACAAGCATACGCAAGGTGTAAAGACCAAACCATTGGCTCCTTAAATGTTAACCAAGGCTTCCAACGTAAAAGACGCACTAACTGAGCCAAGCCTGCAACTAACATTAGTGGCTTGCCCAACAAGCTAAACCACTCTGCGGAAAAACTGAGCACGAATAACAGGGCGAGAGGTAATGTTGCCAACCATTCAAGCCAAACTAAAGGTTGCGCCTTATCAAATTGAAATCGACGGGCTGTAAAAAAGGGAATGACTCTCCCTCCCATGACAGAGAGTAATAAAGCAAACCACCACAGCATGGCCTGCCATACCGCTGAAGGAGTTATTCCATACGAACCGTCTATTGCGACATAGCTAGCCACATTCGCTAACATAGCGAGAAAAAAAAGGGGAATAAAAAACAGATTACGCCAACCTTTGGAACGGAACACTCGCCATCCGACTTCGTAGGCCGCAAACAGTAAGAAGACAATCTCAACAGAGCAAATTAACCATAATGGGGCAGGTAGCCACAATAAAACTCGAGGGAGCAACCATAAAGTAAACAGAGCAAATAGAGTGTAATGCTTAGTGCCATTAATACCGGTCCAGTTTTGCACCGCCGTCAATACAAACCCCACGACAATAGCCATCGAAAAACCAAATAACATTTCATGTACGTGCCACCACAAAGCTGGAACATTAAGCATGTTAGGCTGCCCAGTTTGAAAGATCCATACCCATGCCGTAATCGCCACCATAGCGTAAATAGAACCACATAAGAAGAATGGTCTAAACCCTAATCGCAGCCAAGCTGGTATTTTCTCTTCCTTTTTTTTATCAGTAATATTAAGCATATTAATTTAATACCTTCTGATTATTGCCGTATTTATACCCATGTTGTTTCAATTTTTTAGGCGTTTAACATCAAAACAGTTTTGATAAATGGTGTTTATCACTTAATGATTGACAGATAAATAACATTTTAGCACAAACATTCATTTATTATGAATGTTATTATTCCAATGCTGTTGCATAATAATTGTAATAAAAAATAACACACTCGGGCAGGTAAAATGTTAATTGAATATCTTCTTGTCTAATTAAAATTATCCTTAACAAAACCCAAAAAAAACTGCTAGAATACGCGGCCAAGTTGTAACCACTTGTAACAAGGCAGGCTCCTCTGTCTCATGCTTTTTAAGCTCAAGCTGATCACAAACCGCACTCTAAGAGCCATTCATGTTACGTAAGCGAAACGAATTCCGAGACCATCATAAAGAAGTAAAGTTATTTCAAAACCGAGCCCTTGTAGCCTTTATTGGTATTATCATCTTACTAGGAGGGCTGGTTGCAAACTTATATACTTTACAGGTGAAGCATTTCAAAGATTATCAGACTCGTTCAAATGATAACCGAATAAAAATTTTACCGATTGCCCCTACTCGAGGACTGATTTATGATCGCAATGGTGTTTTACTAGCTGAAAACCAACCTGTCTATAACTTGGAAATGATCCCAGAGCAAGCTGGTAATCCTGTTCAATTAATTGAGAAACTTCAACAATACATTGAATTAACCCCTGAACAAATCGCATCTTTTAACAAACGTTATAAACATACTCGTCGTTTCCGTAGTGTCATCATTCTTAACGAATTAAACGATGAACAGGTCGCCAGATTTTCTGTACATCAGCATGAGTTTAACGGTGTTTTTATTACCGCAGAACTCAAACGTTATTACCCATTTGGTGAAAAACTAACTCATGTTTTAGGCTACGTAGCACATATCAATGATCGTGACATAAAACGCCTCAAAAAAGAGGGGAAAGCGAAAAATTATCAAGCAACACGAAATATTGGTAAGCTCGGAATAGAACGTTACTATGAGGAGCTCTTACATGGTACTAAGGGCTATGAAGAAGTTGAAGTTAACAGTCATGGTCGAATTATCCGTACAATTCGCTACGTACCTCCCGTTGCTGGCAAAGATATTGTTCTCAACCTTGATATTGAATTACAGCAATATGTTTTTGAGCAGTTAGATAACCGTCAAGGAAGCGCGGTCGTTCTCGATCCAGAAGACAACAGTATTATTGCTATGGTTTCCAGCCCAAGCTATGACCCCAACCTGTTTGTTAATGGTATTTCAGGTAAAGCATATCGTGCTTTACTTAATAACCCAGCACACCCGCTAGTTAACAGAGCAACACTTGGGGTTTATCCACCAGCTTCAACAGTCAAACCTTTCATGGCCATCGCGGGACTTCAAGAAAAGGCCATTCAACCCGATACCATAAGGAACGATCACGGCATTTGGCGATTACCGGGCTCAAAATCTAACTCTAAAGCTTGGCGAGATTGGAAGCGTTGGGGCCATGGCCCTGTTGATGTCACAAAAGCAATAGAAGAATCGGTTGATTCCTTTTTTTATCAAATGGCTTTCGACTTAGGAATCGACCGAATTTCAACATGGATGAATAAGTTTGGCTTCGGCCTACCAACAGGCATTGATATTCATGAAGAAAGCAGTGCAAATATGCCCACAAGGGAATGGAAAGTTACTCGCCACCGAACACCTTGGTATCAAGGTGATACTGTACCGATTGGTATTGGCCAAGGATATTGGACCGCCACTCCGATACAAATTGCAAAAGCGACTTCATTTCTTGTCAATCATGGTCATATGAAATCGCCTCACCTGCTAAAATCAATTATTGAGCACGGAGAAGACTTTGCAAATCAAGATCCTGTCAAAACATCTTCTTTGCCTCCCATTACAGGTGTCTCTGACAAATATTGGAATATTTCAATCAATGCTATGCGTATGGTCAATCACGGAAAACATGGTTCTGGTCGTCGAGCATTTAAAGGCACACAGTATTTAAGCGGCGGTAAATCAGGGACAGCACAAGTCTTTGGTTTAAAGAAAGACCAAGTCTATAACTCCAAAAAGCTGGCTAATCACTTACTTGATCATGCACTTTTTACAGCCTTTGCCCCCTATGACAAACCTAAATATGTTGCAACTGTGGTTATTGAACACGGCAATGGCGGATCTAAAGTCGGTGCTCCTTTCATACGTAATGTGTTTGACCATTTGTTAGTTGAGCCAAAATCAAGTGGCCTTCAAGTAGAAAAGAAAAATGCTGGCTAATAATGCACTTCAAATAAAGTCAATGAGCTTGGGTACATGCTATAAATAAAATTATTTATTTGAATCTTGTTCAGCGATTGCTTAGAGTAACTAAGTTCGAATGATATCCACAACGATGGGCTGTACTTAGCAATAGCAAATGAGACAGGGAACGTATGTTTACTATTTTTAAAACCTTCTTTATGCTCGGTTGGATAAGCTTCGGTGGCCCGGCAGCACATATTGGTTATTTTCGCCAAACGTTTGTAGAAAAGCTCAATTGGATTAGTGATAGTGAATATGCCCAACTAGTCGCTCTGAGCCAATTCCTTCCAGGCCCCGGTTCCAGCCAAGTAGGTTTCGCTTTAGGCTATAAGCGAGGTGGCTTACTCGGCGCATGCATGGCTTTCTTGGGCTTTACTCTTCCCTCTATATTAATCATGTTACTGCTCGCAACAGTCAGTAGTCATATAACCGAAACCGATATATTCAAAAGCATAGTTCATGGGCTAAAATTACTAGCCGTTGTCGTTGTCGCCGATGCAACATGGGGTATGTACAAGAATTTCTGCCAAACAAAGCTCACCGCGGGCTTGTGCGTCGCAACGGCCATTGCTCTGCTTCTTGTGCCCAGTATCACCACTCAAATACTGGTTTTACTGATTGCAGGTTTAATCGGTGCTCATTGGCTTAAACAAGACTCAAGCGACCACACTCAACCTTTTAACCCCACGTTTGCTCCATTAATTTTATTCGCAATATTACTGATAGGTTTACCTTTTATTGCTCAAAATCTACCACTGCTTGACCTATTTAGTGATTTCTTTCAAGCTGGTAGCCTCGTTTTTGGCGGTGGGCATGTTGTGCTACCACTGCTGCAAAATATTGTGGGTGATCAGCTCAGTCAAGACACCTTTCTCACCGGTTACGCTGCCGCTCAAGCCGTCCCAGGACCGATGTTTACTTTTGCGACCTACATTGGCTATGAGCTATCAGACATACCTATTCTAGGCGCGATCATCGCTACAGCTGGCGTCTTCTTACCGGGCTTTTTGCTCCTACTCGGGGTATTAAAAAATTGGCAAGCTTTGGCCAGCAAACCAAACGTGGTAGGTGCCATCAATGGCGTCAATGCCGCTGTTGTCGGGCTACTATTAGCTGCTCTGTATCAGCCAGTTTTCACCAGCGCCGTTCTTTCTTCAGCCGATATTGCATTGATCATTGCTGGATTTTATTTGTACAAAACAATGAAATTACCGATTTTGTGGCTCATTTTAGTTTTTATTGGTACGAGCTTAATCAGTATTTTATTGTAATGAATAGTAGAATAAGCTTATAAAATATTCATAAAACATTTCTTTTAAAAAATCAGTAATTCGATAATTTCAAACGCTTCTCTAAGAGTTTGTATATCAACAAAAGTAACATTTAAATCAAAGTTTAATCGCGAACTCTACCTTCACCACATATTTACCCAAAATGGCTACACGTATAATCTACATACATGCTAAAGTTAACAATATTTTAACAAAAGTATAAGTGAGAGAAGATATGGACTCATCGACAATGAATCAGCCTATTGCAGATAATATCGCTGGTTGTACTCTCCCTCCTCCTAATGAGCTTATCCTGAAATGGGCAGAAGAACGTCCAAATGAAATTTACCTAAGACAGATTATCAATCGTAAGTTTGTTGACTTCAGCTACGCAGATGTCGCTGATAAAGCTTTAAAGTTGGTCAGCGCACTGAAGCAATTAGGCATAGAACCTGGGGAAAAAGTTGCCCTTATTTCCAAAAACTGCGCCGAATGGTTTATTTGTGATTTAGCCATGATGTTAGGCGATTATGTTAGCGTCCCCATCTTTCCAACTGCTGGTGCTGATACGATAGAGTACTGTCTCACGCACAGTGGCAGCAAAGCATTAATTGCTGGTAAGCTAGACGACCCCACGGCAACACAACAAGTTATCAATACTCTGTCAGAAGTCATTAGCATTGCTCTCCCGTATGATAGTGCGCCAAATTGCCAATACCAATTCCATGACTTAGTCGAAACGGCACAGCCCTGTAGTGAACGCCCTCAACACCATGACGATAAACTCATGTCGATTGTCTACACTTCAGGCACCTCTGGTGTACCTAAAGGTGCCATGCTGACTTATGGAGCTTTCAACTGGTCGGTAAAACAATTAATTGATCATATCGGTATTCAAGAAGGTGACCGACTATTTTCTTACCTACCTTTAGCACATATCACTGAGCGGGTTTATATCTTAGGTACCTCTATTGCTAGTGGAGTGCTCACCGCTTTTCCGGAGTCTCTTGACAGCTTTATTGAAGATGTAAAAATGCATCGACCAACATTATTTATTTCCGTTCCTCGTTTATGGACTCTTTTCCAACAACGAATTCAAGAAAAGTTACCGCAAAAGAAACTGAATATTTTATTGAAAATTCCTTTACTCAACGCCTTAATTAAGAAGAAGCTGGCCGATGGCTTAGGTCTTGATCAAGCAAGAGTTCTTGGTTGTGGTTCTGCTCCTGTCTCTCCAGCCCTGCTTGAATGGTACCGAAAAATCGGTCTCAATATTACAGAGGCATGGGGAATGACAGAGACGTTTGCATACAGTACTCTCAATTACCCATTTCGAGCAGACAAGATAGGCTCTGTGGGGTACGCAGGGCCTGGTATTGAACTTGAAATTGCTCAAGACGACGAAATCATGGTTCGCAGCAAAGGGTTATTTGCTGGCTACTACAAAAATGATTCTGCAACTCAGGAATCGTTTAACTCCGAAGGGTGGTTGCACACTGGTGATATTGGTCATATCGATACAGAAGGCTACTTGATCATACAAGGACGTAAGAAAGATACATTCAAAACAGCAAAAGGGAAGTTTGTTGCTCCTGTTCCTATCGAAAAGAAATTATTCGAATACAGTCGCGTCGAAATGATGTGCTTGATCGGGCTTGGTTTACCTGGTCCGATTTTATTAGTCGTTCCCCATGATTTCCCTAACTTTGATAAGGAACGTTATGCTCGAACCACACGCCACGTCATAGCGAAAATGAATCAAGAGCTGGAATCTCATGAACAAATTAAAGGGGTCTTAATGATCCAAGAGCCTTGGAGTATCGAGAACAATATTTTAACCCCGACGTTAAAAATCAAACGTCATGTATTAGAGCAAAAATATCATGAGATCGGCCATAATTGGCCTAAGGGTGAGCTGGTTTTATGGGAAGAAGACTTACCGAAGAAATAAAGATAAATATCAATAAATCATAAGTACTTACAAATATTAATACCTATAAAAAAGCCCTGTATCAACAGGGCTTTAAATTATAAATATTAATTAAGAATTACTTCTTACCATCGCGCTCTTTAACTTCTGCAATTACTTGCTCAGCAACGTTTGCTGGACATGGTGCGTAATGTGCGAACTCCATAGAGAACTGACCACGACCTGAAGTAATAGTACGTAGGTGACCGATGTAACCAAACATTTCTGATAGAGGAACGTCTGCTTTGATACGAACGCCTGTAGTACCAGCTTGTTGGTCTTTGATCATACCACGACGACGGTTAAGGTCACCGATTACATCACCAACATTGTCTTCTGGAGTGAACACATCAACGTTCATGATTGGCTCAAGAAGTTGCGCACCAGCTTTAGGCATAGACTGACGGAATGCGCCTTTCGCTGCGATTTCGTAAGCGATTGCTGACGAGTCAACTGCGTGGAAGCCACCGTCAAATAGTTCAACTTCAACGTCTAGAGTTGGGAAGCCAGCTAGAACACCAGTATCCATCATTGACGCAAAGCCTTTCTCAACTGCAGGCCAGAATTCTTTAGGTACGTTACCACCAACAACTGTTGACTTGAACGTGAAGCCAGAGTTTGGCTCGCCTGGTTTGATGCGGTAGTCGATCTTACCGAACTGACCTGAACCACCAGACTGTTTCTTGTGCGTGTAGCTATCTTCAACTGGTTGAGTGATAGTTTCACGGTAAGCTACTTGTGGGGCACCTACTTCTAGCTCAACGCCGTAAGTACGCTTAAGGATATCTACCTTGATGTCTAGGTGAAGTTCACCCATACCTTTCAGGATAGTTTCACCTGAATCTTCATCAGTCTCAACTTGGAATGATGGATCTTCTGCAACCATTTTACCGATCGCGATGCCCATTTTCTCAGTAGAACCTTTGTCTTTTGGAGAAACAGCAATAGAGATTACTGGTTCAGGGAAGATCATAGCTTCAAGAGTACATTCGTGCTTAGGATCACATAGAGTGTGACCTGTTTGAACGTTCTTCATGCCAACAACAGCGATGATGTCACCAGCTTGAGCTTCAGTAAGTTCGTTACGCTCGTCCGCTTGCATTTCACACATACGGCCGATACGTTCTGTTTTACCCGTCGCTGAGTTAAGGATAGTGTCACCCTTCTTCATGCGGCCAGAGTAGATGCGGATAAAGGTTAGAGCACCAAAACGGTCATCCATGATCTTAAATGCTAGAGCACGTAGTGGCTCATCAGCAGATACTGTCGCAACTTCGCCAGTTGGCTCACCAGTTTCTGGATCAGTTAGAGGTTGAGGATCAACTTCGTCTGGAGCAGGTAGGTAGTCAACTACAGCATCAAGTACTAGTTGAACACCTTTGTTTTTGAACGCAGAACCACAGAACGTTGGGAAGAACGCTAGCTCACGAGTACCTTTACGGATACACGCTTTTAATTGCTCAACAGTAGGCTCTTCGCCTTCCATGTAAGCTTCCATTAGATCGTCGTCTTGTTCAACAGCTGTTTCAACAAGCTCTTCACGGTATTGTTCTACGTCATCAACCATATCTGCAGGAACGTCTAGGATTTCGTAGTTTTCTGGTAGGCCAGAATCATCCCATACGTAAGCTTTGCGGCTCAGTACGTCTACTACACCAACGAAGTCATCTTCACGACCGATAGGTAAAGTCATAACTAGTGGGTTTGCACCAAGAACATTTTTCACTTGGTCAACAACGTTGTAGAAGTCAGCACCCATACGGTCAAGTTTGTTAACGAAGATCAGACGAGATACTTCTGAATCGTTCGCGTAACGCCAGTTTGTTTCAGACTGAGGCTCAACACCACCAGAACCACAGAATACACCGATACCACCGTCAAGAACTTTAAGTGAACGATATACTTCAACTGTAAAGTCAACGTGTCCTGGAGTATCGATTACGTTTAGACGGTGACCATTCCACTCACAAGTTACCGCAGCAGACTGGATTGTAATACCACGTTCAGCTTCTTGCTCCATGAAGTCAGTTGTAGACTCACCGTCGTGTACTTCACCCGTTTTGTGGATTTTACCAGTAAGCTTCAGGATACGCTCAGTAGTGGTAGTTTTACCCGCATCAACGTGCGCGAAAATACCAATGTTTCTGTATTTTGATAAATCAGTCATTGTCTTACTCTGTTAATAAGGTATAAAATGCGCGCAGAGTATATCACAATCCATAAAGACTGATACCCTTGCGTGCCATTGGATTAAAAAAAATTTTAACGTCGATTTTCTGCTTTCAAATAATAGTCAAACTCAGCCAATTTTGTAGGCAACAGCACCGATTGAAAATAAATTTAACATTAATTTCGCTTAATAATTAAATTGGGGCTCTTATTGCTAATTACAACTTCATCTTATTCATTACAACTCATCAAATGCATCAAGCGCTTCAGAAAGCTTCTTCACACCATGAATCTGCATACCAGATATCCCTCCTTTGGGCATATTAGCAGCGGGAACAATTGCCTTTTTAAAGCCATGTTTAAACGCCTCATTAAGTCGCTCTTGACCGCTTGGAACAGGTCGAATCTCACCGGCTAGGCCAACTTCACCAAACACAACTACATCTTTTGGTAGTGGACGGTCACGAAAACTCGATAGAAGAGCCATAACTAATGCTAAATCAGCACTCGTTTCAGTAACCTTTACCCCTCCGACCACATTAACAAAAACGTCTTGATCGGCCATTTGCAACCCTCCATGCTTATGCAATACCGCCAAGAGCAAAGACAAGCGGTTTTGCTCAAGACCAACAGCTACTCGACGGGGGTTAGCTAATTGTGAATAATCTACCAAAGCTTGGATCTCAACTAAAAGCGGGCGTGTTCCTTCCCAGACAACCATGACCGATGATCCCGAAGTTTCTTCTTCTCCACGAGACAAGAAAATAGCCGAAGGATTATTCACTTCCTTTAACCCCTGGCCTGTCATAGCAAAGACACCGAGTTCATTAACTGCTCCAAAACGGTTTTTATGGCTTCGTAAGGTTCGAAAACGGCTATCTGTCCCCCCATCTAACAAAATAGAACAGTCAATAATATGCTCTAAGACCTTTGGGCCTGCTAATGTGCCATCTTTAGTTACATGACCCACGATAAATACTGCAACATTATTTTGTTTGGCATAACGGGTTAAAGCTGTCGCGGATTCACGAACTTGCGCCACACTACCTGGAGAAGATTGAACATCAGAAACATGCATTACCTGAATAGAGTCAATCACCATAATTCGCGGCTGCTCTTTCTCAGCTATTTGGCAAATTTTGTCAACATTAGTTTCCGAGAGCATTTTTAGGTGCTCTTTGGGCAACCCAAGACGAGAAGCACGCATTGCGACTTGCTGGAGTGACTCTTCACCTGTCACATACAACGTAGGCATTTGAGCTGATAATAAACACATAGTTTGTAGCAGCAAAGTCGATTTACCTGCACCCGGATTACCACCAATTAAAATAGCAGCACCAGGTACCACACCACCACCCAGAACACGATCAAGCTCTTTGAAACCACTCGTAAAACGTGGAACTTCTTGTAAATCAATCTCAGATAATACTTGGACCTGAGCTTCAGTCGCAGAACCTGCATAGCCGCTCAAACGCTCATTGCGAGCAACCGTTGGTGAAGCTGCAATACGAACTTCAGTGATCGTATTCCATGCTCCACATGCATTACACTGCCCCTGCCAACGCGGAAAATCTGCGCCACAATCATTACACACATACGCCCGTTTTGCTTTCGCCATGATGCCTCAATATTTTCAACAAATGTGACCAAGAACAACCAAGAGATGAATATTGTTTCATAAACTATTGATATACTTACATTGCTTGGTTTATACCATCTCATTAACATATACTCTAACAGAAACGATGCAGCAATCCGATATTCTCTTACTTGCACAGAAGCTTATTCCTGTTTACGGTGAAGAAGACTTTGACTATGTGCTTGAACAACTGACAGAAGGAGAGTCACCATCGACTAAAATATTAGTCAAGATGGAGCTTAACCGCGTAATGACTCCATGTAAAAAAAGCATCGATTTACGCGGACGAGTACAAGGAGAGTGCAGACAATATCAGCTCGACGGTATTTCGCATTGGTTAGATGATATTGCTTTTAATGTTTATCATAAAAATGTCAGAAAATACGGCACCTACACTGAAGGTGTTTGGGAAGCTTTGGCTAATACACCGAATAACTTTCGCATCATGAGACAAAGCAGCACGAAAAATGTTAATCATTCTCCATCAACTCAATCTTCCCCTCCATTTTTAGCTGAAAGCATTCATCTTGGCTATCATCTACAGCGCCAAGAGAAACGCTTGAAAGTTCAATCACAAATTGAAATTTTGTGTTCAAAAGGCAGATTAATTCAGGGATTAAGCATCGACCTCTCCTGCTCTGGGGCAAAATTCAAAGTTCCCAAAGCACTCGACTATAAACTTGGTGAAGTGCTCCAAGTGACCTTCAGGGAATTAGCTAATCACTCACAAATAATTGGTCTGGACCGCCCCCTCAAATACCAAATTTTAGGTATAGATGATTGCTACGAAAATAACGCTATTCGCTACTTACGAGCCATTCGATTAACAGAGACCAATATTATTGGTCGTATTATCGAAAAAGCTCTTAACACTGCATCTAAACGGTCTCGACATGCTAACCAAGACAAAGTTATTCGTGCTCGTGCTCGTGGGTATGAACACATTGCATCAAAATATGGTTTAGGTTTACCACTTTTTTTTGAAGGGAATGAGCTTAAATTTATTATGTTGACCAATAGCAATCACTCACTTTGGCAATATTGGCATGATGAACGTAATCAACCGGCACTTAGTACTTTGTTTAATCCCACCAGAATTAACTCATGGGTTTCTTCTAGCGCTCAAAGTTCTAGTAACACATTTTACTCTTTCAAACATGAACACAATAACAAAATTTACTTTTATTCCTTGCTACTAGCTGAAGCAAGCCCGAGTCAGCGCCAGCTTTTTTGGCACATAGGTGCAAGACGTAAAAGTTGGAAAGTCTTCCGTATATCAATGTTTGAGCTTTCAGAAAAAGAAAAAAACTCACTTGGTGAACTATCAAATACCTTAACAAAAAGTAATCCTACACACGTTGGCTTTTTACAAGAAATATCCAGTTATGATTTATCTCAAGATTATCAACTTACTGAGCGCCCTTTATTATCTTCAAATTCACTCAATGAATTTCGGCATCCTAAATCAAAGCTTAGTGGCCCCAAAAGCTTTTATTTCGATGCCGAACCACGACGCAAAGAGCTGCGCTATCAATTCAAAACGCCAATAGTTCTCTCATTAGAAGAAGATAAATGTATTGGTTTCACCATTGATATTTCAGAAAAAGGGCTATCACTCAGCCTGGACTCTCCCATCAACTGGAACGCAGGACAAAAAGTTAGTGTGTTATTCCGTGAGCTTCAACTCTACGATAAAAAGCTACCGCTATCTGATGTGCAATACCACATCATTCGAATTAGTCCTGATGGGAGGAAAGCTCAACTTGCCATAGAAGAAACTAGAAGAAACTTAGCTATTATTGCGTTCTTCAGTAGTATGATTGAATACAACCAAGATAAATTATTACCCAAAAATGAGCCATTACCGAGTCAGGCTTTGCTAGATACGTTACGAAATATTATCTTTTCTCGCAGTTTAAGTACGCCCATTTTTATCAACCAAGTTAATTCTAAAATCAGAACGAGTATTATTGGGGTTAGCTATCCTTTAGCAAAACATATAGCCCTATTCTCAAAAAAAAACCGCCCGTCATGTTTTGCTCTAGAAGCTTTGTACAAGAATAGAATTGAAAAAATACTGCCGACATCATTAAAACAAAAAGAAAACATCAATCCATACCATCTGGAAATTTATCTTAGCGTAGCAAAGTTTGGAGATAAAATAGCGTCAATCGAATCTAAAGAATCAAAAGACTTCATGAATCTAGATGAACGAATCGATTTTATTAAACAAGCACAAAAGATCGGCGAGTTTTATGCACTTCGTCTCTCTGTCGTACCGATTTTTGACCCATTTACTTCATTACTGCATCATGAATTGAATAAACTCACGCAATTAGGTATTCATATCGCCAGTAAACTAGAAAAAGAACTAACCTCCTTGATTGGATACAGTGAAATTCAAAATATCACCGAAGAGGTTTTGCTACGTTTAGCATTATCCGAAAAGTAACTAAGAAAACGCACGTTCTAATCTGATTAAATTTCAACCACTCGCTTTATGGCTTATCGATTTAGCTTAGGTCTAGGTGCCCAACTGATTTTTTGTTGCTTAATCAAAGACGCAGACAAAATACAAAGCACTCCTCCAAGCCCCACTTGCCTGATTGCGGCTTGTGCTTGCTCCTCGACTGTTAGTTTTGCATGATAGGCAATACCTAACCCAGCAGCGGACATCATTGCCAAATCATTAGCCCCATCACCGATGGCGACGGTATTATGATGCTCAATATCATACTCTTCAGCAAGTTCGAGCAATATATCCGCTTTCGTTTGTGCTGAAACCACTTCTCCTAAAATCTCACCAGTAATTTTTCCATCAATAATTTCCAACTGATTAGACTTAGCGAAGTCCAGACCAACTTTGTCTTTGATATGATCTGAAAAATAAGTAAAACCACCGGAAGCAATAGCCGTTTTCCAGTTCAAAGCTTGTAATGTTGCTACCAGAGCCTCAAAATCGGGCGTAAATGGGAGTTGATTCTTTACTTGAGCAAGAATCGACTCATTTGCACCTTTTAATTTACCAACACGTTGAAGTAAGCTCTGCTCAAAATCAAGTTTACCCTGCATTGCCTTTTCCGTGATTTCAACAACGTCTTCACCAACACCAGCTAGTTTGGCAACCTCATCAATACATTCAATTTGAATTGCGGTGGAATCCATATCAAATACAATTAATCCAGGTGCTGAAAGATCGGGAATTTCATTTAATGCAGCATAATCTAAGTTAAGGCCTTGCAAAATCGTCTCATGTTCCAGTGTAAGATTACCCGACATTAAAGCAACTTCGTATTGACCAACTTTCCAAGCGTCTACTATTGGATTAAAAAAGCCAGTAAATAAATCAATATGTTCGAAATATCGAGGGGTAAGCTGCTCTGTAAAAACAATCCAATTAGCCCTTTTTCTCTCCATTTGATTAGTAAAGCGTGTTCCTGGTAATCGTTTTAAAAGGGTTGTGTGCCTTCTGATAGGCAAGATTTTTGACTCATCCATGTATATAATCCTTGTTGACTTTGTTAAAACGTTACCTTATCAAATTAAAAAGGCAAGTCTTTGTTTAGTTTTAAATAGGCGAGTAACAATATGAATGAATCCTTGTTCTCAATTAGAAATGCACTAAGAATAACAGCACTCATTATGCTATGTGTGATGTTCTTTATCACCATCAAAAATAGCGTCATAATCAGTAAAGGTAATGAAAAAATTCAGGCTCAACAACTTGAGACTCTGACTAAAACTCTAATTTCACAAGCCTCTTTATCCGCCAGTGAGATGATTTTACATAAAGATCAAGAGCGCCTTCTCAAACTAACGGAGCAACTTGCACAAGATAAATTGGTATTTGATGCAACTGTTTATGATACCCTTGGTGTGCGTTTAGCCGCTAGTGAAAAAGCACTTTCAGTTAGAGAAGTATTAGGGTTAGACACACCTCTCTCCACCGCATCTATAGGCCGCCAGCAACTAGTAGAACCTGTTTATACTGATGGTAGTGTGATTGGTTTTATTCGAATCACTTTCGAGACTGGACGTGTTACCGCTTTTTCTGACCACCATTATCGAAAAAGTGATCACTACATGTATATGATGGTGCTAATGGGGTTTATCTGTGGCATTTTGTTCATTTTAATTTTACGCAGAGAACCAATACGTCGGAAAAAAGAGGAAAACCTCTTACTAACAAAGTAAGAGTAATGGCGCTACAATTTTTTCACAAAAGTTCTCCTTCGCAAAAATTAGCCCGCACTTGGCGGGCTAATCTCTGGTTTATGCTTATATATTTGCTTAGTCGTCAAGCAGAACAGAGTCTAGTGCGATAAGCATCATATCGTTAAAGGTTGTTTGACGTTCATCAGAGGTTGTTTGTTCACCTGTTTTGATATGGTCTGAAACGGTACAAATAGTTAATGCTTTAGCCCCATATTCTGCGGCAACACCGTAAATGCCTGCAGCTTCCATTTCAACGCCAACGATGCCGTATTTATCCATAACCTCAAACATTTCTGGATCTGGCGTGTAGAAGAGTTCTGCTGAGAACAAGTTGCCGACTTTAACATCGATGCCACGAGCTTTCGCTGCTTCTTCCGCGGCGCGTACCATGTTGTAATCTGCAATAGCAGCAAAGTCATGGCCTTTGAAGCGAATACGGTTTACATTTGAATCAGTACATGCGCCCATACCAATCACGACATCACGTACTTTGATGTCTTCATTGACCGCCCCACAGCTACCGACTCGGATCAACTTCTTAACACCGAAGTCTTTGATCAATTCTGTCGCATAAATAGAACAAGATGGAATCCCCATACCATGCCCCATAATCGACACACGACGTCCTTTATAAGTACCTGTATAGCCAAACATATTACGTACATCGCATACTTGAACAACATCGTCTAAAAAAGTCTCAGCAATGTATTTTGCACGTAGAGGGTCGCCAGGCATAAGTACAACATCTGCAAAATCGCCCATTTCTGCATTAATATGTGGAGTTGCCATAGATGGATTCCTTAATTTTAATTTAATTTTTCAGGCCACTTTAACGTGGCTTAATCATTGAATGATAAAACTTTCGATCCGCACTAGACTCTTAGCCAATGCTAGGTTAGGGACAAAAACACTTGCCCTTAACCAATTCGAGTTTCAATTATAGAAAATTTTTACCGTAGTCCATGGCAGAAGTTCCGAAGTAACTTGCCAATGTTTGACCGATATCAGCAAAGCTTTCACGACGGCCTAATGAACCTGTAGGTACATTTTTACCGTAGACAATCACCGGAATGTACTCACGAGTATGATCCGTACCAGGCCAAGTTGGGTCACAACCATGATCAGCAGTAAGAATGAGAATGTCATCTTGCTCCATAATTTCCAGCACTTCATTGATGCGGCCATCGAAGTACTCAAGCGCAGCTGCGTAACCAGCAACATCACGGCGATGACCGTAAGCAGAGTCGAAGTCTACGAAGTTAGTGAATACGATAGTATTATCACCCGCTATCTTTATCTGCTCTAGTGTTGCTTCAAACAGTGCAGGGATGCCCGTTGCTTTCACTTTCTTAGTGATACCACAATTTGCGTAAATATCCGCAATCTTACCGATAGAAACTACATTACCTTGTTTCTCTTCAACTAGCTTCTGAAGCACGGTTGCTGATGGAGGCTCAACAGAAAGGTCTCGACGGTTGCCTGTACGCTCAAATTGACCTTTACCAGTACCAACGAATGGACGCGCGATAACACGGCCGATGTTGTAACCTTCTAGCTCTTCACGAGCAATTTGGCAAAGCTCTAGTAGACGTTCTAGGCCAAACGTTTCTTCGTGACACGCAATTTGGAACACTGAATCTGCTGACGTATAGAAGATCGGAAAGCCAGTTTTCATGTGCTCTTCGCCAAGTTCGTCAAGAACTTGAGTACCAGAAGCGTGGCAGTTACCAAGGAAACCGTCCAGACCTGCACGCTCAAGAATGCGGTCAGTCAGCTCTTTAGGAAAGCTGTTAGCTTTATCAGTAAAGTAGCCCCAATCAAACAGGACAGGAACACCAGCGATTTCCCAGTGACCAGATGGTGTATCTTTGCCTGAAGAAAGTTCAGCAGCATGACCGTATGCCCCGATCACTTCAACGTCAGTATCAAGGCCAGGCGCAAAGTTGCCCGTTGATTCTTTATGTGCCATTGCCAAACCAAGCTTTGACAAATTAGGCAAACGTAATAGTCCTGTTCTTTGTGCGTTATCAGCTCGACCTTGTTCACAATATTGTGCAATATGGCCTAATGTATCAGAACCCACATCACCGAATTGTTCAGCATCCGCTGAAGCACCGATTCCAAAGGAGTCTAAGACTAAAATAAATGCTCTTTTCATTGCTTATCCCTTAGGCCTATATAGCTTGTTATTATGGTTGAGCTGGCCTTGTTATTTTTGTATTCAATTAAAGATCTTGTGCACGAATGTGACAGTAAACCTCTGGTGTTGGTGTATATTCTCCACCAACTTTGATGGCCTTTCGCAGTGCTTCAGACGCAGCTTGCCACTGCTGTTCAGTGCGGGCATGGATGACCGCTAAGGGTTTATCTTTATCCGCGGTTTCACCCAAGCGAATAAACCCATCAAATCCTACCGCGTAATCGATATCATCACTTGCCACACAGCGACCGCCTCCCATAGCAACCACAGCCATGCCAATGGCGCGTGTGTCCATGGCTGACACAATGCCTGTTTCTGTTGCGAATACAGGTTTGATAATTTCTGCTTTTTCTAGGTAGTAGTCATAGTTTTCTACAAAGTCCGTAGGACCGCCAAGACCCGCAACCATTTTACCGAAGCACTCAGCCGCTTTGCCGTTATCTAGTGCTTCCATTAGTTTCGCACGCGCGTCTTCTGTGTTCTCAGCCAGTTTGCCAAGTACTAGCATTTCAGCACAAGACGCCATGGTTACTTCAAGTAGACGAGGGTTACGGTATTCACCTGTTAGGAAACGAACCGCTTCACGTACTTCCACTGCGTTACCCGCCGAAGACGCCAATACTTGGTTCATGTCCGTTAGGATAGCTGTTGTCTTAGTACCTGCACCGTTTGCTACTGCAACGATAGATTTTGCTAGCTCTTCAGACGCTTCGTAAGTTGACATAAATGCGCCAGAACCTACTTTTACGTCCATTACCAGAGATTCAAGACCTGCAGCAAGCTTCTTCGATAAAATCGACGCCGTGATCAGTGAAATATTATCTACTGTCGCTGTGATATCGCGAGTCGCGTAAACACGCTTGTCCGCTGGCGCTAGGTCACCAGTTTGACCGATGATTGCTACGCCTGCGTCTTTGGTTACTTGACCAAATACGTCATTTGTCGGTGTGATGTTGTAGCCAGGAATAGACTCAAGCTTATCCAGCGTACCGCCAGTGTGGCCAAGGCCACGACCAGAGATCATGGGTACGAAACCGCCACATGCTGCCACCATTGGGCCAAGCATTAAAGAAGTCACGTCACCCACACCACCAGTAGAGTGTTTATCGACAATTGGACCACCAAAGTTCATGTGGTTCCAATCGATAACCATACCTGAATCACGCATTGCACACGTTAGTGCGATACGCTCTGGCATCGTCATTTCATTAAAAAAGATAGCCATTGCGAATGCAGCAATTTGGCCTTCTGAGACAGCATCATTTGCGACGCCTTGTATGAAGGATTGGATTTCCTCTGCAGTGAGTTCCTCTCCATCACGCTTTCGACGAATGATTTCTTGTGGTAGATACATCAAAGCCTCTAACACCCTGTTTAAATTATGAGAAAATAAGACAGAAAAATGGGTAGGATGAATTCACCACACTACCCAATACCTGTAGGATTAATACGCAGCAGGATCCGCTACGTCATTAGAGACTTCCAATGTATTAAGCAAGTTGGTAAGCAAACTTGATGCGCCAAAGCGGTAGTGACGAGCATCGACCCAGTTATCACCCAAGATTTCATCAGCCATGGCTAAATATGCTGCTGCATCTTCCGCCGTGCGTACGCCACCAGCCGGTTTGAAGCCAACCGATTCAGCTACTCCCATATCACGAATCACTTCAAGCATCATTCGTGCATACTCTGGTGTTGCATTAACTGGCACTTTACCAGTGGAAGTTTTAATGAAGTCTGCACCCGCTTCAATGCAGATTTGAGAAGCTTTTTTAATCAAGGCTTCTTGTTTGAGCTCACCCACTTCGATAATCACTTTAAGAAGGACATCACCACAGGCTTCTTTACATTGTTTGACTAATTCAAAACCAACTTTGTCATCGCCCGCCATCAAAGCACGGTATGGGAAAACAACGTCCACTTCATCAGCACCGTAGGCAACGGCTGCTTTAGTTTCAGCAACTGCAATTTCGATATCATCGTTGCCATGTGGGAAGTTCGTGACCGTTGCAATACGAACTTCCGGCGTACCTTGTTCACGAAGCGTCTTCTTAGCAATAGGAATAAAGCGAGGGTAGATACAAATGGCTGCCGTATTGCCTACCGCTGATTTAGCGTCATGACATAACGCAACCACTTTATTATCCGTATCATCATCATTTAGCGTCGTTAAATCCATCAGTTTCAGAGCACGTAATGCTGCCGCTTTTAGATCGCTCATTTCTATTTTCTCCAATCAATATTCAAAAAAATTCACCACTCTTTTCCGAGCTAAGTGATTAGGGTATGTTGACCCTAGTTCAACTAACAACAAAATTCTGTGAGTGGCCTTTTCATGAACGGACTTGTTTCCTTGAAGACTCGGCCTCGGGACAAAGAGTTCCTCAAACCGATTGCTATCCTTATCACCGCACAGTACCTAGTTGGCCTATGGCACTACAATCTCTCTATGATTGCCGTGTCTTTAATATCACATCACACAATAAAACGCTTGTGCAATTTGGTATGAAAGAGACTATCCATCCTAATACTTTTACTTCAGAGTCGCTTTGTATCGAAATTCAAACTCTTGATACAACTAACACTCATACCTTATAGAGTTTCATAGGAGAACTATAGCAACAAAAAGGACGCAAACGGTTTGTATCTCAAAATTAGTTGCTTTCTTTTCGATGGAACAAAAAATAATGCCCTGAAGCGATTGCTCACTTCAGGGCATTAACTCAGTATCTCTAAAGAGAGGCGATATAGATTACATCGCAGCTAAGCTCAAGCAGAAACCAGCGATGGTAGCAGCCATAAGGTTAGATAAGGTACCTGCTAATACCGCTTTGATGCCCATACGAGCAATATCACTACGACGGTTTGGAGCAAGGCTACCAAGGCCACCTAATAGGATTGCGATAGAAGACAGGTTAGCAAAACCACACAGTGCGAATGAGATAATTGCTGTTGTCTTCTCAGACATTACTTCACCAGTTGCCGCAATAACTTGGGCGTTTTCACCAATGTAAGGAACAAAGTTCAGGTAAGCAACAAACTCGTTAACAACAATTTTTTGTCCGATGAATGAGCCAGCAACCACAGCCTCATCCCAAGGAACACCAATTAGGAACGCAAGTGGTGAGAAAGCGTAACCTAGGATAAGTTCTAGTGTTAGTTCAGGCATACCGAACCAACCACCGATACCACCTAGCATACCATTGAGAAGAGCAATTAAGCCAACAAAAGCAATCAGCATTGCGCCTACGTTAAGCGCTAACTGTAGACCAGATGCCGCACCACCTGCTGCTGCATCGATAACGTTTGTTGGTTTGTCAGCGCTGCTATCTAGTGCTTCATTGATGTCTTCTTGAGGTTTATCTGTTTCAGGAAGAAGGATTTTAGCAAACAGTAGACCACCTGGAGCAGCCATAAATGATGCCGCTACTAGGTACTCAAGAGGTACCCCCATAGAAGCGTAACCCGCTAGTACACCACCCGCTACAGATGCTAGACCACCACACATTACCGCAAATAGCTCAGACTGAGTCATTTTGGGAACAAAAGGACGAACAACGAGAGGAGCTTCAGTTTGACCAACGAAAATGTTAGCTGCTGCAGACATAGATTCTGCACGAGAAGTACCAAGCGCTTTCTGTAGTGCACCACCAAGAATCTTGATAACCCACTGCATAACGCCAATGTAGTAAAGAACTGAAATCAGTGCTGAGAAAAAGATCAGTGTCGGAAGAACGCGGAATGCGAAGATAAAGCCGCCGCCGCCGAAGACTTCGAACATCTTGTCAGAAACAAGACCACCGAATAGGAAAGATGAGCCATCGTTACCATAGTTGATAACGTTAGCAACACCATTTGAGAAACCGTTTAATACATCACGGCCCCAAGGTACGTAAAGAACAAATGCACCCAGTGCAAATTGGATAGCGAATGCGCCACCCACAGTTCTAAAGTTGATAGCTTTACGGTTAGATGAGAAGGCAAATGCAATAGCAAGTAGCACAACCATACCGACTAGGCTCATAAACAGGCTCATAGTTTATGACTTCCTTATAAGTTTATTGGCGTATAATAAAATGGAGCTATAAAAAGCGGGGCAATTATACTCATGGCCTAGCCATTAAAGTAATGGGGGTCTCACAGTTTCTTATAAGATTCATGATTGATTCATGTCATTTTGTGACAAAACTCACAATAAAAAGCGGAACATTTTCTAATTCTTTTAACTTATTTTTTAGTTAGCTCTAATTAACCCAAATAAAGAATGACTGTTTTGCCACAGTACTTCAGCAATCGATTGCGCACTTTCATTACGTAATAAGGATAGTTCATTAAAAATCAAACGTGCCTTTTCTGGATGATTAGTTTGACCTTGATAACCAAACAATGGCATATCTGGTGCGTCGGTTTCCAAAACCAAACAACTCAAGGAAAGTTTTTGAATAGCTGTACGAGTTTTATTGGCTCTCGGGTAGGTAATCGTCCCTCCGACTCCGATAAAAAAACCTAATCGCACCCACTCCATCGCTTGCTGATAGCTGCCTGAAAAAGCATGCAACACCCCACCTTTTGGCAGCTTAGCGGCTTTGACCATTTGGATAAGACGGTTGTGCGCCTTTCGGCTGTGTAAAATAACCGGCAGATCGAACTGTTTTGCCAGTTCGAATTGCAATTCAAGTGCCTGCTCTTGAAGCTCGACAGGCACATCTATAGCAAAGTCCAAACCACACTCTCCTATGGCAACACATTGTCGGTTGGTTGAGGAAAGTAACGATTCCAGTTCTGGGACAAACTGCTCAAACTCTGGTTTTAGAAAATAGGGATGAAAACCCAGCGCATAATAAAGCTGAGAGTATTGATTGGCCAGATCTTGAATACGAGCCCAGTTACTTGGCCCAATAGACGGAATCAAAATACGCTCTACCCCTTGCTCACGAGCAAGGTCAACCTGGTAAGCAAAATCCTGCTGAAAGACATCGAAATCAAAATGGCAGTGGGTATCAAACAGTTTCATTGTTTGCTTTCTCTTGCTCTGCTTTATTAGCAGGCACACCTTTATGAGCTAGGTCTTGTTTATACGGAACACAACTGCGCTTTTGATCAGGCGTCAACCCCATCTCTTTACACCAATCGTCATAGCGTTTGAGTCCTTTCTTAAACCAGTTCATTACACACCCTTTTTTTTCACTCATAGAATTCGCGTTACGCCAAATAAAAAAACGCCGTTAGCAATAAGTGTATAGCTAACGGCGGTTTATGATCTAGTTTACGAGGTAAAGCGAGTTAGATTCGATTAGTGCTCACGAGTCGCACGGAAATCGATATCTGGGAAACGCTCTTGCGCTAGATTTAGGTTAACCATAGTTGGCGCGATGTACGTTAGGTTATCACCACCGTCCAATGCTAGGTTGGTTTGGTTCTTACGTTGGAACTCGTCCAGTTTCTTCGCATCGTCACACTCCACCCAACGCGCGGTTGCTACATTGACGCCTTCGTAGATCGCTTCAACGTTGTATTCTGACTTCAAGCGAGCCACAACCACATCAAACTGAAGCACACCAACCGCACCAACGATCAGGTCGTTGTTTTGCAGTGGACGGAATACCTGTACCGCACCTTCTTCAGAAAGCTGAACCAGACCTTTTAGTAGCTGCTTTTGTTTCAATGGATCTTTTAGACGAATACGACGGAACAGTTCTGGCGCGAAGTTTGGAATCCCAGAGAACTTCAACGCTTCTCCTTGAGTGAACGTATCACCAATTTGGATGGTACCGTGGTTGTGAAGACCAATGATATCACCCGCGTAAGCATGCTCTGCGCGAGAACGGTCGCCTGCCATAAAAGTTACCGCATCTGAAATACTTACTTGCTTGCCAAGACGAACGTGGTTCATCTTCATGCCTTGAGTGTAAGTACCCGATACGATACGCATGAAGGCAATACGGTCACGGTGCTTTGGATCCATGTTTGCTTGGATCTTAAATACGAAGCCTGAGAACTTGTCTTCTGTCGCTTCCACATCACGCTCTACTGCTTGACGAGTTTTCGGCGCTGGCGCCCACTCAGTTAGGCCATCTAGCATGTGGTCAACACCAAAGTTACCTAGTGCAGTACCGAAATAAACTGGTGTGAGTTCACCAACAAGGAATGCTTCGTGATCAAATTCAGGGCAAGCGCCCATAACAAGTTCAAGTTCTTCACGAACGCTCGCGGCTAGGCTTTCACCTACCTTCTCATCCAATTCTGGGTTATCCAAACCTTTGATGATGCGCACTTCTTGGATTTCATGACCATGACCTGATTCGTACAGAATCGTTTCGTCACGATGAATGTGGTAAACACCTTTAAACTCTTTACCACAGCCGATTGGCCAGGTAATTGGCGCACACATCATGCCCAGCTCGTTTTCTACTTCATCCAATACTTCCATTGGATCACGAACGTCACGATCAAGTTTGTTCATGAAGGTTACGATTGGCGTATCACGCAGACGTGTTACTTCCATCAGCTTACGAGTACGATCCTCGACACCTTTCGCCGCATCGATCACCATCAGACATGAGTCCACCGCCGTAAGAGTACGGTAAGTATCTTCCGAGAAATCTTCGTGTCCAGGAGTATCAAGTAGGTTTACCAGACAATCGTTGTACGGGAACTGCATGACAGACGTAGTAACCGAGATACCACGTTCCTTTTCCATTTCCATCCAGTCTGATTTTGCATGCTGTGCGTTACCACGACCTTTAACCGTCCCTGCTTTTTGGATCGCGTTTCCGAATAACAGTACTTTTTCAGTAATGGTGGTTTTACCCGCATCCGGGTGAGAAATAATAGCGAACGTTCTACGTTTAGAAACTTCGCCTAGAAAAGGTGTATTTGACATGAAACTGGTCTTCTTTGATGTCTGATAGCTTGCTCAATATTCAAACAAGCTTTATTCGATTCAATATTGCGCGATATTCTCGCTTATTATTGCTTTAGGGGCAACCAATGATATCTTCCCAATGACTAAGTCGCATAACCAAGCTTTTAAAACACTCAGTTGAAGAAGCATAAAAAACTCAGTTGAAGAAGAATAAATAGCTCATGATCAGTGCGTCTTCTTTACCTTTATTGTTCTTGGCTGGGTAATAATTATAACGACGATCTACTTCATTAAAGCCAGCTTGCTCATAAATATGAATCGCAGAAAGGTTACTTTCTCGAACCTCTAACCAAGCACTCTCAGCGTTTGCTTGCTGACAAACCGCCAAGAACGCCTCTAACAGTTTGCGCCCTAGCCCTTTACCTTGTTGCTCAGTGGCAATAGCAATATTCAGTAACGTCACTTCCCCAACAATATTTTGGGCATAAAAGTAACCGACCACTTGCTTCTCTTTAAGCAATACATGATGACAAGCCCCTCGACTGGAAAGGTCTCTAATCAGCGATTCAGCCCAAGGATGAGAGTGAGCCTGCTGCTCAATTTGCCAAACTTGATCTAAATGCTCTTCTGTCATAGGGGTTACTTGAATTGTCACGCCTTTCTCCATTATGAATAAGAACAAATTTGCAACCACAAGGCGCGGCGTTGCTCAGTATTGCCATCAATATCTTGTAAAAGCGGCGAGTGAAGTCGCTTTACCTTACTGTTATTGATTGCTTCATAGTCGTTATCACTTGCTTCATCCCCTGCAAACCAGATCCAATCTAAGTCATGAGTACCCAGTTGAGAAAGCTGCTGAGGTTCTAGATGAAGTGCATCATCAAGACAGAGTTTAATACTTTTCAATACACGCTCAAACATCAATGCGGTTTGGCCTTCTGGACATATCGGCGAGACTAGAAGTAATTTACAAGAACGAGGTAAATCCAGTTGCGAAGCTTGATAGCCAAGTATTTTTTCTGGATGGATCAGCTCCCATGTACTGATTCCCATTTCTTGTAAATAGTATTTTTGGTTAATGAACATTGATTGCTACCTCTTGGAACGACGTTATCTTATCAGACTTACTCACTAACGTCAGAGAACCAGTCCATTTTCGTTATTATTTGACATCACGGAACTAGGATAAGCCCAAATAAAAAAGCTTAGCGTCTTACTATATGAACAAAGCTTAATCCAGAAAAATAAACTGTCTTCTGAGTAAAATGAAGTCAGCGTTCGTGAGGCAAGTTCAGTATTTCAAAAGCTCTACAGCTCTGCAAATTCATTGGCGTAATCAATTCGCCCCGAATGTCCTTCACAATGACCACTGATTAACTCAGCAATACGAAATACACCAGGTGGGACTTCCCACGCACAATCAAAACCAATTTCATCTGCAGCTTTAAAGCCAAAGCGAGAGTAATAGTTTGGGTCACCTAATACAACACATACTGGGTAGCCAAAATCACGTAAAGACTCAAAACCTGCTCGTATTAATTCAGCCCCTATACCTTGCCGACGATATTTTTCATCAACAGTTAACGGGGCTAGTCCTTGCCATAACAAGTCTTCACCATTGACTAGAACAGGAGTAAATAAAACATGCCCAATGACTTCTCCTTCTTCAGTACAAGCCACCAGTGATAAGGTGAGTTTACTATTTTCACGTAGTTTCATCACAAGGTTGGCTTCTGCATCAGTCGGAAATACCGCTTTTAATAAGCGATCAATCGTCAAAATATCTGCAGGTGCTTCAGTTCGAATAAGCATTTGAAACTCCGTTTTTTTGTACTGGCACTTGGATGCCTTTTTGAACAAAGCCAGCTAACATTTCCAAGGCCATTTGTATAGATTTGGGTAACTGTTCCAAGTCAACGCTGTCCATTAAGTTTTTCACTTCTAAACCCAGTTCAGTATCGCCTTCAATCGAGAGGCGACGTTGGAAAAACAACGTATCAGGGTCTTCTTTACGACCAGCAATTAGCACTAAGTCGTTTAGATTACCACTAAAACAGACATTTTCCTGAACCAATTTATCGGCAACGATTAATTTGTCATCTTGATAACTGATATACCACGTGAAACGTAAATCTTTAATTTCAATTTTAAGCCACCTATTTCTCAGAAATTCAAAATCTCCATCTTCTAACGCATCTTGAAAAACAACTCTTAATCCTTCTAATAAAACTTTTCTTTGTAAGGCAACAGGGATTAGTCGTATCGGAGAGCGCAAAATTAATGCGGCATTGTTGACGAGTTGATGGTGGATTTTATTTAACACGCTTCATTTCCGTAGATAATTTTCGATGAGTCATATTACGAAATCACTCAACTTTAATACCTGTGATGCATCAAAAAATGAACATTTTACTGATAAAAAGTACAATCAAAATAACAATATCTAAGGGATAAAATTATAAATAAATAATATAATAATCACACTTTAACAACAATAAACTCAAAGTATCAAAATAGGTGATTATTAATGCCTTATCAGCAATTACAATATTGGTTCACACGACTAACAGCAAATAGTCCATCTTTTTATGCCATTATTGACAAAAATTTCCACTATCAAATGGTGAGTGACCGATACTGTGCTATTGCTGGGTTAACTAAAAAGCAAATTGTAGGACTGGATGATGAACAGCTCCTAGGGAAACAATTTTATCAGCAGCTTGCCCCTTACTATCAGCAAGCCTTCAATGGTGAGTATCTAACTGCAGAAATTACATTAGGTGAAACAGGTTTAGAAACTAAGCTCTACTTCTCTCTAATCCCTATCTACGAAGAGCATTCGATAAGTGCTGTATTCGTCCATGCGATCGATACTTCAGAAAAGCACTTGCTCTCGTGTTCAATCAAAACACCGGAAAAAAAAGTTTCTCTGCTAATGGAGACATTATCAGATGGAATATTACTAATAAAAGAGGATACCATCGTTACTGCAAACCCATCATCAGCTCGATTACTCGGTGTTAGCTCACCAGATGATTTGATTGGAACGCCACTATCTTCTTCGTTTATGGGTGCCAACAGAAAGAAAATATTCGGCTCAAATACTACTCACTTTCTTTCCACAAAACCATATATTTGCGTAACAAGCCTAAAACTTGAGCAAGAAAGAGAACTTCAATTAAAAAGTAGCCTTTTGATCAATTTTGGTGAACTAACACAGCTTGTTCTTATTCAAGATGTAGATAAGCCCACCCTATCAAACTTCTCAAATTCTTGGCATGATACTTATATTGATGACTTCACCAAGCTGTATAGCCGACAGGGCTTTACTAAGCATATTGATCAACTTATTGAATTTAAAATACCACAACTATTACTGTACCTAGACATTGATAATTTCAAACGCATTAATGACTCTCTGGGCCACCTTATTGGTGATAAGGTTATAAAAGAGATTGCAACACGACTTCGAAAAAAATTACCTAGACAATGCATCATTGCTCATTTAGGTGCCGATGAGTTTGGTGTACTCCTACCAAACCCTGAAAGTGCTCATACCGCAGATATACTGTCACAACAAATCGTATCACTAATAAATCAGCCATTTGATTTACAGCACTTTACTAAACAATTAACCTGCTCTGTCGGCAGCGTTTATTATCCTCAATATGGGCATAATGCTCGCAGTCTACTACAAAATGCTGATACTGCTATGCATCAGGCAAAAAAACGGGGTCGCAACTACTTAAGTAAATTCAACGATCGGATGAATAAAGAAGCTCGTATGCGTTTGTGGCTTGAAATCGAACTTCAAAAGGCCTTACAGCAAAATGGCCTTGAAGTTTGGTATCAACCCAAAGTGACAACACGTGACTTTAGCATCAATGGAGCCGAAGCACTTGTTCGCTGGAAGCACCCAGTGGAAGGCTACATCAGCCCTAGTGTCTTCATTCCAGTTGCTGAGCAGGCAGGCTTGATCGAGCAGTTAGGCCGGATCGTAATGAGAGAAGTTTTTGCTAATGTTAAGCATTGGAAACACCAGGGTATTCTTCCCGGGCGTATTGCGATTAACCTTTCAGCGCAACAGTTCCAAAACCCACATTTGATCGATTATGTCGAAAAGATGATTCGCACTACCAAACTTGATCCGAGCTGCATTACTTTTGAATTAACAGAAAGCGCCGTAATGAGTGACAGTCAGCACACATTACAAATGCTAAACTCAATCAAGAAATTAGGTTTTACCTTATCAATAGATGACTTTGGCACCGGCTACTCTTCTCTGTCCTACTTAGCTCGATTTCCGATTGATGAGCTTAAAATTGACCGTGAATTTATCAACGATATCGATATGTCACCCAAACAAGTCACCGTTATTGAAAATATCATCAATCTAGGTAAATCTCTGAATATGAATGTGGTAGCCGAAGGCGTCGAAAGCCACCAACAAGCAGCTTTACTCTCCAACCTGCAATGCCATTCCATTCAAGGTTTTCATTTTTATCGACCTCAGCCTAAACATGATGTGGAAACCCTATTCGCCCAATGTCTTTACCAGAAAAGCTAGCGACCTCTTATTGGCTTCGACGAAAATAACCAAGGATCTAAAGTAAACATAATTTAGGTCAAGTTGAGCAGAGCCTATTCTCCATAAAATATTCGCTCCTTTTTATTTGTTTAATATCGTGATTATATGGAACTTCTGTGTCCTGCAGGTAACTTGCCTGCGCTTAAAACCGCCATTGATTGCGGCGCTGATGCCGTTTACATTGGCTTTAAAGATGACACCAATGCCCGTCATTTTGCAGGCCTTAACTTCAACGCAAAAAAATTAGAGAAAGCGGTACAGTATGTCCATGAGAGAAACAAAAAAATCCACATTGCATTAAATACTTTTGCGCATCCCAATGGATTTAATCGCTGGACAAATGCCGTTGACCATGCTGCTGCATTAGGGATTGATGCCCTAATTATCGCAGACATTGCTGTCTTAGAATATGCAACAAAAACCTACCCAAATCTCGAATTACACCTATCCGTTCAAGCCTCAGCAACCAATCTTGCGGCGATAAATTTCTATAAACAAAACTTTAATATTAAGCGCATTGTTCTCCCGAGAGTACTGTCTATCCATCAAGTTAAGCAACTTTCTCGACACATTCCAAGTGATGTCGAGTTAGAAGTGTTTGGGTTTGGGAGTTTATGTATCATGTCAGAAGGACGCTGTTACCTCTCGTCCTACCTGACTGGCGAGTCACCAAATACCGCCGGTGCATGCTCTCCAGCTCAGTATGTTCGATGGCAAGAAACCTCACAAGGCTTAGAATCACGACTCAATAATATTCTTATTGATCGCTATCAAGAAAATGAATCAGCCGGCTATCCGACTCTATGCAAAGGTCGTTTCGACATTGATCTTACTGGAGAAAGAAAACGCTACCATGTGTTAGAAGAGCCTACCAGCTTAAATACCTTATCGATATTACCTGAGTTATTTGCCGCCAATGTCGCCTCAGTAAAAATTGAAGGACGCCAACGAAGCCCTGCTTATGTTGAACAAGTGACACGAGCTTGGCGTGCAGCCATTGACAGCTATCAGTCAAATCCAGAAGCGTATCAAGTTAACAATGAATGGAATACTGCATTAGCGAATGTCTCTGAAGGCAGACAAACCACTTTAGGTGCTTACCATCGTCAATGGCAATAAAAGAGAATAATGCAATGAAATACTCCCTAGGTCCACTCCTGTACTTCTGGCCTAAACAAGAAGTGGAAAGCTTTTATCAGCAAGCAAAACAGTCCTCAGCCGATATCATCTATTTAGGCGAAACCGTATGTTCAAAAAGGAGAGAACTCAAACCCAAACAATGGTTCGAGGTTGCCAAATCTCTCGCAGAAGAAGGCAAACAAGTGGTTCTCTCAACTATGGCCTTATTGGAAGCCCCGAGTGAACTGTCGATAATGAAAACACTGATCGACAATGGCGAATTTATAATAGAAGCCAATGACGTTTCAGCCATTCAATTAGCCCATGAGAAAAAAGTGCCATTTGTCGTTGGTCCTGCGGTTAACAGCTACAATGCCCAAACTCTCAATCTTTTCCTAAACAAAGGTATGATCCGCTGGTGCATGCCTGTTGAGCTCTCTCGGGAGTGGTTGGTGGATATTTTGACGCAGTGTGATGAGCTTGGTATTCGTCACAAATTCGAAGTGGAAGTATTCAGCCATGGTTACCTTCCACTCGCTTACTCTGCACGCTGTTTTACTGCTCGTGCAGAAAATAGAGCCAAGGATGTATGCCAAACCTGCTGTATAAAGTACCCAAGCGGTATGGTAGTTAAAAGCCAAGAAGGCCAGGAAATCTTTAACCTTAATGGTATTCAAACTCAATCAGGCTATTGCTATAACTTAGTAAATGAGCTGCCAGCAATGCAGGGGGTCGTTGATGTCGTGCGTTTAAGTCCACTCGGCCTAAGTACTTTATCTCAGTTGAATCAGTTCCGAGCTAATCAACAAGGAAGTGCTCCTCAAAGACTTTCAAAACTTGAATGTAATGGATATTGGCACCGTCTATCAGGTCTAGATGTCAAAAGTTAGTCGCACTTTGGACAACGAAACATACCCAAGTCACCTCAAAGGTCTTGGGTAAGATTTTAGGGTTTATTGAACTTTGTCATCACAGTAATAGCATTCAACAAACCCTAGCATTTTCGTCAACCTTAAGAAGGTTGGGCGACAGACTCAAACGAATCCTGACAGTTAAGCTGGCGGATATCACGCCACATCATAATCATAACCACCACTGTCAAGGCAATATTAGACAGTGGAAAGGCGATCCATATGCCAGTAACACCCAGTAGTTTCGGCATAATAAACAAGAAAGGCAACTGAATTAACATATTACCAATCGTGACGAACATGGCTTTGCTCCCCTTATTGACGGATTGATAATACGCCGCAGCGACCACTAAAAAACCATCCAAGAACAAAGCAAACATATGTAAGCGAATCCCCAAGACCGTGCTTTCAATTAAAGCTTGATCCGTGCTATTGAATACAGACACAAATTCATACGGGAAAATATTCAGCAAAATAACAAACGCGATGCCCCCCAGAACTGAGGTACCCAACGATATTTTCAATAACTTGCGAATATTTTCGTTATTTTGAGCACCATAGTTATAACTCACCAATGGTTGCATGCCATTAGCAATACCTTCCGCAACCAGATAGTACACAGTAACGATATAACCCAAGATCGCATAAGCACCAATCAGTAAGGCACTACCATGCTGAGCAAATAAGCTGTTATGCAAAGCAATCATCATCGAGCCGTAAGCATACATAAAAAAGCTCGACGTACCGATAACAAGGATTCTTGGAATTACATTAATCTGAACATCAAGTTGACTCCAAGACAAACGCATATTCGCTCTCGAAGTAAAGAAGTAGCCAACACCCAATACGGTTACTACCATCTGTGCTATCGATGTTGCAATGGCAGCTCCAGTAAGTTCCCACCCCAGCCAAGCAATGAATGCATAATCCAATACAATATTGATGACTGCACCTATCACCATCAAGATAGTGGCTAAGTTAGGGCTATCATCATTACGCAGCAGAAAAGGAATCGCAATTGAACCCAACGAAAATACACATGCTACACCTAAAACCTGTAGGTACTGCAAGCCAAGTTCATACACTCGTCCCTCGGCGCCTTGCCAACGGATGAAATCATCGGCAAAAAAGTGCAATGTTACCGCCACTACTGGCATGATGGCGAGCAATAGCATCAAGCCCGTAGTGAGAATGCGTTTCGCACCTTCACTGTCCTTTTCTCCCTGCTTTATTGAGGCTAAAGCCCCCGTACCGACACCGATCATCATACCAATACCAAGAATAGAGCCGATAATTGGCCAAGCTACGTTAATTCCTGCTAATCCATCAGCTCCCACATAACGACCAATAAAAATACCATCAACAACTTGATATAGCCCATTAACCAACATCGCCGCAACGGTCGGAATCGTATACTTCCAAAACTGTTTATAGATAGCGTTTTTCATCACTTCCACCACATATAGTTAGCCAAGCTAACTAATTAGACAAAAATAAATTATAATTTAGTCACTCAATGCCTTATCTAACAGATTTTGTAATTGATTGACTTCTTGTTGATCGAGTTTAGACATCAACTGAGTTGAGATATCTTTATAAACCACCTTTTCTAAGGACATCTCTTGCAGCACTTTTTCTGTCAGTAGTACGCGTTTTGCACGTGCGTCTTCATGACAATTGATTCTTTTAACTAGACCTTTTTTTACTAATCGAGCCACCATATTAGAGACCGAAGGCTTAGTCACTTGAAGAGATTCTGCTAGATCAGTAATTCGAATCCCTTCAGGATAAAGTTGAATCACTCGCAGATAATCGAACTCGTTAAAACTCAGATGAGCGAGTGGATCTTCTTTTGCGTAAACCCTCCACGCTTTTGCACAAAAGCGCTCTAAGTCGATTAAGCTTTCTTCTAATGCCATTACATCACCCATTGGTTAGCCAGGCTAACTATTTTAACCTCGAACTTCGAAGCCCTCAAGAAAAATAAACCGCCTTATGACGGTTTATTTTTCTCTAGTGCATCTTTTTGTAATCGCTCAAAGATTTGTGCAAGTTCTAAGAATGAATAACGGTGCTCAATGTACTCGTATACATTAAACGAAATCGCCAATTTGTATAAAGAGACTGCTTCGGCGGTCTTTCCCTCTAGCTGAGAACGTTTACCTAAATAAAAATAGGCCTCTGTCAAATGCTCAGCCAGACGGTAGTTTTCATTAGATCCTGCCATTATTGCTTGAAATGCAGCTTGGTCACTGACATCTCGAAGCATAATCGCCACTAGAGCCCAACCCCATTCTTCACTTCGATCACGTTGATAACGTTGTTGAAGACTCGCTTTGGCTTGCTCAGGATTTTTTTCGGCTTCAATAATATACAGCCATAGAGCCCGGAAAGGGTCACTTGGCATGGCCTGATAATGCGCCGTCATTTCTTCAAGTGCGAGATCGGTCCGACCTCCATAATAAAGTGCAATCGCACGGTTTCTCTCAGCATAGGAGTTATCAGGAGCAAGCTCTAATGTCGAGTCAAAGGCTTCATAAGCCGCATCAAACTCCCCTACTTGAGTGAAATAAACGCCTAAAAGATTAAAAATATCTGGCTGAGCAGGATTCAATTGTAATGACTGATTAAAATCCAATCGAGCAAGGTCACGCAAGCCAACACTGTCATAATAACTTCCGCGCTCGTAATGCATCTTGGCTCGAACTGCTGGCTGCAAATCAGGACGTTGTAGAAGCTGCGAAAGTCGAGCAATCTGCACTTCCTGTTGTACATTCGGCTGAAGAGCTACCGCCATTGGTGGATACAGAAAGTTTGATGAAGAGGACTGATTTACATTAGCACAACCAGCCAGAACCAACGCCATACCAATACTTGCGGTTTGCAACCATTTCACAATGAGAACTCCTTTATAGACCACCTATGGTCTGAGTATGTGTTATATCTACCTGAGAAAATATCAGTTATTAGGATAAAAATCTCCTAAAATCAACCCAAAAAAAAGGGAGCGAAAAACGCTCCCCTTTATATCATGTAATAAGCTAATCAGTGAATGAAACCTGTAAAGTTCTACTCACTTGCTGCTTCAGGTTTCTCTACTGCTTCTTTCATGCTCAAACGAACACGACCTTGACGATCAATTTCAAGTACTTTTACTTGTACTTCTTGACCTTCAGTTAAGTAGTCAGACACTTTCTCAACACGTGTTTCAGCAATTTGAGAGATGTGTACCAGACCATCTTTACCAGGAAGGATAGTGACAAACGCACCAAAGTCCGCTAGACGCGCAACTTTACCTGTGTAGATACGGCCTACTTCAACTTCAGCAGTGATTTCTTCGATACGACGGATCGCTTCTTTCGCTGCAGCGCCTTCCGTTGCTGCAATTTTGATCGTACCGTCATCTTCGATTTCAATTGTTGTACCCGTTTCTTCGGTTAGAGCACGGATAACAGCGCCACCTTTACCAATGACGTCTTTGATCTTCTCTGCACTGATCTTCATCATATGAATACGTGGTGCAAATTCAGAGATATCTTCACGAGCGCCAGAGATCGCTTCATCCATTACAGATAGGATGTGCTTACGTGCACCTTGAGCTTGGTTAAGCGCAATTTGCATGATCTCTTTAGTGATACCTTCGATCTTGATGTCCATTTGAAGTGCCGTGATACCAGTGTTAGTACCTGCTACTTTAAAGTCCATGTCACCTAGGTGGTCTTCGTCACCAAGGATGTCAGAAAGAACAACGAAGTCGTCGCCTTCTTTAACAAGACCCATTGCGATACCCGCAACAGAAGACTTAATTGGCACACCTGCGTCCATAAGAGCAAGAGAAGTACCACATACAGAAGCCATTGAAGAAGAGCCGTTAGATTCTGTGATTTCCGATACAACACGTACTGTGTATGGGAACTCATCAACAGAAGGCATTACTGCTGCGATACCGCGTTTAGCCAGTTTACCGTGACCGATTTCACGACGCTTAGGAGAACCTACAAAACCAGTTTCACCAACACAGTATGGAGGGAAGTTGTAGTGTAGTAGGAAGTGATCTTTACGCTCACCTGTTAGCTCGTCGATGATTTGAGCGTCACGCTGCGTACCTAGAGTCGCAGTTACTAGCGCTTGAGTTTCACCACGAGTAAAGAGTGAAGAACCGTGAGTACGAGGAAGAACACCAGTACGTACGTCAAGCGCACGAACCATGTCTTTTTCACGACCATCGATACGTGGGTTACCAGCGATGATGCTGCGACGTACAACTGTCTTCTCTAGATCGTGGAAGATAGTGTGGATTTCTTTTGTGTTTGCTTCTGGATCTTCAGCAAGCAGCACTTCGTTAACTTCACCAGCGATTTCGTGGATACGGTCGTAACGAGCCATCTTCTCAGTGATTTGGTAAGCTTCAACCAGTTTCGTTTCAGCAAGTTCAGCGATCTTAGTAACCAGCGCAGTGTTCTCTGCTGGTGCAACCCAATCCCAAGCAGGAGTAGCAACTTCAGCTTTGAATTCGTTGATTGCTTTAATCACTACTTGTTGTTGATCGTGACCGAATACAACCGCAGATAGCATTTCTTCTTCAGTTAGGTTGTCAGCTTCTGATTCAACCATTAGTACTGCCGATTCAGTACCCGCAACAACGAGGTCTAGCTTAGATGCTTCTAGCTCAGTGTTACTTGGGTTAAGTACTAGTTGACCGTCGATGTGACCAACACGCGCAGCACCGATAGGACCGTTGAACGGAATACCAGAGATAGCTAGTGCAGCAGACGTACCAATCATTGTTGGGATGTCTGGTTGAACGTCTGGGTTCACAGATACTACTGTTGCAATAACTTGTACTTCGTTTTTAAATGCATCTGGGAATAGAGGACGGATTGGACGGTCGATTAGACGAGCCGTTAGCGTTTCGCCTTCAGAAGGACGACCTTCACGCTTGAAGAAACCACCAGGGATTTTACCTGCTGCGTAAGTACGCTCTTGGTAGTTAACGGTTAGAGGGAAGAAGTCTTGACCTTCTACCGCTTCTTTCTTACCTACTACAGAAACGAATACTGCTGTATCGTCCATAGTAACCATAACTGCAGCCGTAGCTTGACGTGCAATAACGCCAGTTTCTAGAGTAACGGTGTGGTTACCGTACTGGAACGTTTTAACAACTGGTTTTTCGAACATTGTTATTCCTTGTTTGTAAATATTTTCTGTATTTCAAAAATATTTAAGGTCTGTGAATTGAACCCCAAGGCATTACGAATCGCGACTAGTAAAAATAAACTAAGTAAGCGGCTATGCCCACTGAAGCAATTCATTTTTAATAGTCGCGACCTTTTGGTCGACGTGGTTGACTGTAATGCAATGAGTTTAATGTAAACCTCTAATACGAGATTTAATCGCGTGTAGTATAACGGTATAAGCGCTATTTGGCTAAATTTAGTCAATAAAAAAAGGGGCATAATGCCCCTTTTTTTACAAACTGCTATGCAGTCGCTGATTAGCGACGTAGGCCTAGACGCTTGATTAGGTCTTGGTAGCGAGCTAGATTTTTACCTTTTAGGTAATCTAGAAGCTTACGACGACGAGAAACCATACGTAGAAGACCACGACGGCTGTGGTGATCGCCTTTGTGTGCTTTGAAGTGACCCTGTAGGTGGTTGATAGAAGCTGTAAGTAGAGCTACTTGAACTTCTGGTGAACCTGTATCACCTTCAACTTGCGCGTATTCTGCAACGATTGCTGCTTTAGTTTCTGCATTCAGAGACATAATTCTCTCCTAATAAGAGTAAAGTTTAAATTTGTAGCAGCCAATCTCTGATTCAGCCGCTACGCGAAGCGCGAATTATAAGGAAGTTTCTCTATTCACGCAATATAAAAATACCAGCACTCAGGCTGGTATTTGGTTGAACCTTGTGAAGCTATTCTTCGTCGCGAAAAACCACCAAACGCTTGGGCGCAACTTTGCCGTCATCGTTCACTTCAGCGACACCAATAAACTGCTTGTCTTGACCAGAAGTCATACGAATTGGCGTACCTTCAGGTGCACCCAAAACCTGTACTGGCATACCGTGTTGGACTAAATGAGTGAGTTCAGCGTTTAAATTCACCTCAGGTAAATCTTCAACCGCAGTGTCCATTGGCAATAAAAGTGGGTCAAGCAATTCTTTCGGTGCGACTTCATCACGGTGTGCTTGTTCTAACAGTTCATTTAACTGCTCTAGTGTCACCATTTTTTCGTATGGGTAATTAGCAACACCAGTACGACGAAGCATGGTCACGTGTGCGCCACAACCAAGCATTTCACCTAGATCATCAACGATAGTACGGATATAAGTGCCTTTCGAGCAATGCACTTCCATCTCAACTTCATCACCTTCAAAGCGGTGAAGTACAATTTCGTATACCGTGATCTTACGAGATTCACGCGGTACGGCAATACCTTTACGGGCGTATTCGTATAGCGGCTTACCTTGGTATTTCAAAGCTGAGAACATTGAAGGTACTTGATCGGATTCTCCACGGAAAGTATCAATGCACGCTTCTAATTTCTCTAAGTTTACGTCAATAGGACGCGTCTCTACCACCTCACCGTCAGAATCAGACGTATCCGTGCGCTCACCAAGCTTTGCAATTACACGGTAGCGCTTATCTGAGTCCAACAAGAACTGAGAAAATTTGGTTGCTTCGCCTAAACAGATCGGCAACATACCCGTCGCGAGTGGGTCCAATGCCCCCGTATGACCCGCTTTCTCAGCAAAGTAGATACGCTTTACTTTTTGCAGTGCATCATTGGAGGAAATGCCTGTTGGTTTATCCAACAGAATGACACCATTAATTGGACGACCTTTACGACGACGAGCCATTACTCTTCCCCTGCCTGATCTTCTTCACGCCCTGAACCTTGCTGTCTACGTTTATCTTCGTTGACAACTTCAGAGACTAAGTTAGACATACGCATACCTTCAACCAAAGTATTGTCGTAATGGAAACGAACCTCTGGCGTTAGACGTAAGCGAATGCGTTTGCCTAACATCATGCGAATATGAACTTCGTGCTCACGAAGCGCTGCTAGGCATGATTCTGGCGTTTGCTCACCGACACACAAAAAAGTAACAAATACTTTGGCATAAGCAAGGTCACGAGACACTTCAACATCTGAAATGGTAACCATACCTAGGCGAGAATCACGAACTTCGCGTTGAAGGATCATCGCCAGTTCTTTTTGCAGCTGCTGAGAAACACGCTGCGTGCGGCTAAATTCTTTTGACATAATTATTCTCTTATATAGAAAGAATGGGGGGATGGTCAAGCCAGCCCCCCATGGTGTATTCAACAACCAATCACTATTTGTCTTCTCGACATTTAGTCATTTTCGTCAATTAGTCTAGAGTACGTTTAATTTCAACGATTTCGAATACTTCGATCTGGTCGCCTACGCGAACATCGTTGTAGTTCTTAACGCCGATACCACACTCGTAACCATTTTTAACTTCTTGAACATCATCTTTAAAGCGACGTAGTGATTCAAGCTCACCTTCGTAGATAACAACGTTATCACGTAGTACACGGATTGGGTTGTTACGCTTAATCAGACCTTCAGTTACCATACAACCAGCGATTGCACCAAGCTTCGGTGACTTAAATACATCACGTACTTCAGCAAGACCAATGATTTCTTGCTTGAATTCTGGAGCAAGCATACCGCCCATTGCTTGTTTCACTTCGTCAATCAATTGGTAAATGATTGAGTAGTAACGTAGGTCAACGCTTGCTGCTTCAATCGCACGACGAGCAGATGCATCCGCACGTACGTTAAAGCCAAGGATGATTGCGTTTGAAGCTTCTGCAAGAACTGCGTCAGTCTCAGTAATACCACCTACACCAGAACCAACAATGTTTACTTTCACTTCATCAGTAGACAGTTTCAGTAGTGAATCAGCAATCGCTTCCACAGAACCTTGTACGTCCGCTTTCAGAACAACATTAAGTTCAGCAACTTCACCAGCCGTCATGTTAGAGAACATGTTCTCTAGTTTAGATTTCTGTTGACGAGCAAGTTTCACTTCACGGAACTTGCCTGCACGGTAGTTTGCAACTTCACGCGCTTTACGCTCATCACGTACTACTGTTGCTTCGTCACCTGAAGATGGTACACCTGAAAGACCTAGGATCTCGACAGGGATAGATGGACCAGCTTGAGTAATTTCTTTACCTAGTTCGTCGCGCATTGCACGAACACGACCGTATTCTTGACCACAAAGTACGATATCACCTTTGTTCAGCGTACCAGATTGAACAAGCACTGTTGCTACTGGACCACGGCCTTTATCTAGACGAGATTCAACAACCACACCAGATGCCATGCCTTCCGCTACCGCTGTCAACTCAAGAACTTCAGATTGAAGGAGGATAGCTTCTAGAAGACCATCGATATTTGTCCCCTGTTTTGCAGAGATATGAACGAACATGTTCTCACCGCCCCACTCCTCAGGAATAACATCGTATTGAGCAAGCTCATTTTTAACGTTATCTGGGTTTGAATCTTCTTTATCGATCTTGTTCACAGCAACAATTAGAGGAACACCTGCTGCTTTTGCGTGTTGAATTGCTTCAACTGTCTGTGGCATTACACCATCGTCTGCTGCAACAACTAGGACTACGATATCTGTCGCTTGAGCACCACGAGCACGCATAGCGGTAAACGCCGCGTGTCCAGGAGTATCAAGGAAAGTGATCATTCCGTTATCAGTTTCGACATGGTAAGCACCGATGTGCTGTGTAATGCCACCCGCTTCGCCTGATGCAACATGAGTACGACGAATGTAGTCTAACGTAGACGTTTTACCGTGGTCAACGTGACCCATGATTGTGACAACTGGTGCACGTGGCACTGCGTCTGCATTTGTATCACGGTCAGATAAAACGGCTTCTTCAAGTTCGTTTTCTTTACGAAGAACGACCTTATGGCCCATTTCTTCAGCAACCAGAGCAGCTGTTTCTTGGTCAATCACTTGGTTGATGGTTGCCATTGCTCCCATCTTCATCATAACTTTAATAACTTCTGTCGCTTTAACCGACATCTTGTTAGCAAGCTCAGAGAGAACGATTGTCTCACCAATCATTACGTCTTGTTTTGCAACAGTTGCTGATTTATCGAAGCCATGCTGCATCGAAGAAGGCTTCGCAAGTTTATTTTTATTGCGGCCACCTTTACCACCACGCTGATTACGAGCACCGCGAGGAGAATCTTCTTTTGCTGGCTTCTTCTTCTTACGACGAGCACCAGATTCTTGTTGACGATCCGCTGCATCTTCAGCTTCACGTGCATAGCGAGAAGTCGTCACATGGTAGTCAGAGTTTTCAAGCTCTTTCTTTTTGGTCTCTTCTTCAGACCAACGAGCTTCATTTTCTTCTGCTAATTTACGAGCTTCTTCGACAAGTTTTGCAGCTTCTTGCTCTGCTTTACGTTGAGCTTCTTGCTCTTGACGAGCTTTTAGTTCGTCAGCTTCTTTTTTAGCTTTCGCGTTCACGTCAGCGTTTTTTGCATTCATTTCTTTCTTGGCCTTCTCAGCTTGTGCACGTTTTGCCTGTTCTTCTGCTTCACGTTTTGCTTCCGCTTCACGTTTCACTTTATCTTCGGCTTCGCGCTGTGCTTTCTCTGCAGCTTCACGTTTAGCTTGTTCTTCTGCTTCACGTTTCGCAAGCTCTTCAGCTTCACGTTGTGCTGCTTCCTCAGCCTCACGTTTTGCATCGTCTTCGATAGTGCTGCGCTTCACATAGGTGCGCTTCTTACGCACTTCCACTTGAACATCCTTACTTTTGCCGCCACCTGCTGCAACACTTAATGTGCTGCGAGTCTTACGTTGAAGCGTCAAACGAGTAGGTTCAGATTCACCCGACGTATCGCCGTGCTCTTTTTTCAAATGAGTTAAAAGTTTTTGTTTCTCCTCATCTGAGACATGGTCAGAACTTGCCTTGTTCATACCCGCGTCAGCAAGTTGTTCCATTAAGCGGTCGACTGGAGTACCAATCTCGTCACTCAGAGCTTTAACCGTTAATTGTGTCATGCCGCTTCCTCCTTGCTGATATTATGCTTCTTCGCCAAACCAACAGATATTACGTGCAGCCATAATAAGCTCACCAGCACGTTCTTCAGTTAAGCCTTCAATACCTTCTAAATCATCGATACCTTGGTCAGCAAGATCCTCTAATGTTACAACACCTTTCGCTGCCAATTTATATGCCATTTCACGCTCCAGACCATCTAAAGACAACAAGTCTTCTGCAGGTTCTAAGCCTTCAAAGGATTCCTCTTGTGCAAGTGCAATAGTGGTTAATGCATTTTTAGCACGATTACGAAGTTCTTCGATAAGCTCTTCATTCAAACCGTCAATTTCAAGCAGCTCGTTAACTGGTACGTAAGCAACTTCCTCTAACGTTGAGAAGCCTTCTTCCACTAGCATCTGAGCAAAATCTTCTTCAATATCGAGATATTTCATAAAGTTTTCGATAGAAGCTTGTGATTCCTCTGCATGTTTCTTCTGCAGATCAGCGACCGTCATTACGTTGAGTTCCCACCCTGTAAGTTGAGAAGCCAAACGTACATTTTGACCATTACGACCGATAGCTTGTGCTAGGTTATCCGCTTCAACCGCGATATCCATCGCATGAGCATCTTCATCAACAATAATAGAAGCTACGTCTGCTGGCGCCATTGCGTTAATAACAAATTGAGCAGGGTTGTCATCCCATAGAACAATATCAATGCGTTCACCGCCTAGTTCACCAGAAACAGCTTGAACACGTGCACCACGCATACCGACACAGGCACCAACTGGGTCAATACGCTTGTCATTAGTCTTTACAGCAATTTTTGCACGAGAGCCTGGGTCACGAGCAGCACCTTTAAGTTCGATGATTTCTTCAGCGATCTCTGGCACTTCAACTCGGAACAACTCTTCTAGCATTTCAGGTTTTGAACGAGTTAAAAATAGCTGGAAACCACGCGCTTCTGGAGCAACTTTGTATAAAAGGCCACGCACACGGTCACCTGGGCGGAAATTTTCACGTGGAAGTTGGTCATCACGAAGAATCACACCTTCAGCGTTGTTACCTAAATCTAAAACGATGGTTTCACGGTTTACTTTCTTTACGACACCTGTAATCAGATCACCTTCATTGTCGATAAATTGACCGACAATTTGAGCTCGTTCAGCTTCACGCACTTTTTGTACAATAACTTGTTTTGCTGTCTGAGTAGTAATACGGTCAAAAGTAACAGAAGGAATATCATCTTCTACGAAGTCGCCTAATTGAATTTCTGGCTCTTCGTATTGTGCAGCTTCAAACGAGATTTCTTTTGTTGGATTTTCAACTTCTTCTACAACCAACCAACGGCGAAATGTTTCAAATTCACCTGTTTTACGGTCAATAGCAACTCGAACATCAATTTCGATATCGTACTTTTTCTTAGTAGACGTTGCTAGAGCAATCTCAAGTGCCTCAAAGATACGCTCACGAGGTACCGCTTTTTCGTTCGATACCGCTTCTGCTACCGCTAAAATTTCTTTACTCATTGTATTTAGCCTCTAAGCTTAAACTTTTTTAGGGAACTAAAATTTAGGGATCAGGTTAGCTTTTGAAATGTTACTAAGAGCAAATTCTTCTTGTTGCCCATCAACATTTAACGCTATTGTTTCACCATCAACACCATGGATAGAACCACTCCATTTGCGACGGTTAGCAACGGCCATTTTCAAAACGATGCTGACCTCGTGACCAATAAATTGCTCATAATGTGTTGCTTTAAAAAGTGGTCTTTCTAAGCCTGGTGAAGAAACTTCTAGGCTGTAAGCAACAGAAATTGGATCTTCGACGTCAAGTACTGCACTCACTTGACGACTTACTTCTGCACAATCGTCAACATTGATGCCATTTCCATGATCAATGTAAATTCTTAATGTTGAGTGCGCACCTGCGCGAATAAATTCTAATCCAACCAACTCGTAGCCTAACGCTTCAACCGGAGCTTCAAGCATTTCAGTAAGTTGTCTTTCTAAACCAGTCATTTTAACCACTCCAGAAACAAAAAAAGGGCTCAGAGCCCAATCAAAAAACCAAGCATCATCTGAGCATAAAAACTCAGATAACAAAAAACCCCGAAAGTCGGGGTTTTATGCTGCTGGACCCTGATACGTTAAGAAATATTCTAGTAATTTCTCAACTCACAGTGTGGTTAGCACTGTGCAAACTTGCCAATCTAAATAGAACAGCCATTCATAATTAAATTGGTTGCGGGGGCCGGATTTGAACCGACGACCTTCGGGTTATGAGCCCGACGAGCTACCAAGCTGCTCCACCCCGCGTCCGACTTAGTGAATATTATACCTTCAACTAAGTGTTTTACAAGTTTGTAAACTCATGGTGCCGAGAGAGGGACTCGAACCCTCACACCAAAGGCACTAGCACCTCATGCTAGCGTGTCTACCAATTTCACCATCTCGGCTACATAAACCTTACAGTTTATTGCGGTATTTCATCGCCTTTTGGCGCTGGAATCTCACTCACTGCATCTTTAACTTGCTCTACTACTGGTTGACCAAGAGTTGGGTCAATCCATTGTGACTCAGTTTTATGTGTAGACATACGACCAAGTAACAAGCTAATGACAAAAAATACGGTTGCTAAAATAGCAGTTGTTCGGGTTAAGAAGTTACCTGAGCCACCAGCACCAAACACTGTGTTTGAAGCACCGGCACCGAACGAAGCTCCCATATCTGCGCCTTTACCTTGTTGAATCAACACAAGGCCAATTACACCAAGCGCAGCCAACAGGTAAATCACAAGTAGAACTGAAAACATTTTTTCCACCTATGTTCCAAATTGTTGAGCCAGCGCCGCTCAAAAAATAGATTAATGAACAAGGCTAGCGTCTCCCTTAACAGGAGCTGGGCAATACTAGCGAATACCAGTAACGCTGACAAGGGAAAAATAACAAAAAACTGCCACAAGTAAGCCGAATGCTCAAAAAAAGGGCAATACATGCCCTTTTTGATGTTCTTAGCAGCTTGCTTTGACTGCATCGGCAATTTTAAGGGCAGAGTGTTGAACTAATTCAGCATCTTCTCCCTCAACCATAACTCGAATGAGTGGCTCAGTACCTGATTTACGCAGTAAAACTCGACCTTTGTCACCCAATTTAGATTCAACTTCTGCTACAGAGTTTAGTACATTTTGCGCTTCTAAAGGGTTACTTTGCCCAGCAAATCTAACATTTTCTAGAACTTGAGGGTAAAGTATCATTCCTTGAGATAAATCATTAAGAGACATATCACTGCCAACAACAGAGGCCAGTACTTGGAGTGCAGCAACAATAGCATCACCAGTAGTCACTTTATCTAATAAAATCACATGACCAGAGTTTTCCGCACCAATTTTCCAACCTTTAGCGAGCAACTGCTCCATAACATAGCGGTCACCGACAGCGGCACGTACAAATGGGATACCTAATTGTTTTAGACCATTTTCCATACCTAAATTGGTCATTAGTGTCCCGACTACACCACCTTTCAACTCGCCTCTGCGAAGTGCGTCACGTGCAATAATATAAGCAATTTGATCACCATCAATCTTATTGCCTAAATGGTCAACCATAATGATACGATCGCCATCACCATCAAATGCCAATCCTAAATGAGCTTGCTCATCAACAACACGTTTTTGCAGAGCACGAACATCCGTCGCTCCTACTTTTTCATTGATGTTGATACCATTTGGCTCAACCCCCATCGCAATGACTTCTGCACCTAGCTCGGCGAATACATTTGGAGCAATGTGATAAGTCGCTCCGTGAGCACAATCCACAACAATTTTAAGGTTAGCCAAACTGAGTTCTGAAGGAAATGTACTCTTACAGAATTCGATATAGCGACCTGCCGCATCATGTAAACGGGTTGCTTTGCCTAATTCAGCCGACTCAACACACTCTATGTCTTTATCTAATTCGGCCTCAATGGCTAATTCGATGTCATCTGGTAACTTTGTCCCTTCAGATGAAAAGAATTTAATACCATTATCATAATATGGGTTGTGCGACGCAGATATAACGATTCCTGCCTCAGCACGGAAGGTTTGAGTTAGGTAAGCAACTGCAGGAGTTGGCATTGGCCCCGTAAAAGTAGCTTTAAGTCCTGCAGCTGCAAGCCCTGCCTCTAATGCCGATTCCAACATATAGCCCGAAATTCGAGTATCTTTGCCGATAATAACTTTTTTAGTGCCTTGCTGAGCTAAAACTCGACCTGCAGCCCAACCCAGCTTGAGGACAAAGTCGGGAGTAATAGGATATTGGCCCACTTTTCCGCGTACTCCATCGGTACCAAAATAACGTCTTTTATCAGACATAAAACTTCCTCAATATTTATTTTCAATATCTATTTATTATTGTGCATCATTTCAACAATTTTCATTGCTTCAATGGTTTCTTCGAAGTCATGAACTCGAATAATTTGCGCACCTTTCATAGCAGCTATTGTGGCACAAACCACACTCGCATTGGTACATTCCGATGCTTGCTTATTTAGAAGCTTAAAAATCATACTCTTACGAGACATTCCAGCTAACAAAGGCAGACCAAACTCATGAAACTTATCAAGATGTGCAAGCATATGATAATTATGTTCGATCGTTTTACCAAACCCAAAACCCGGATCTAAAATAAGTTTTGATTTATCAATACCAATCGCTTCGCAAGCTGCCACTCGTTCTTGAAGAAAAGCCGCAACATCTCCCATTAAATCGTCGTAATGAGGTGCTTCTTGCATAGTCCGAGGTTGACCTTGCATATGCATAAGGCAAATAGGTAAGTTAGATTCCGCAGCGACTTCAAGTGCACCTGGCTCTTGTAATGCTCTCACATCGTTAATTAAATCTGCCCCTGCTTCAACCGCTTGACGCATTACTTCGGCTTTACTTGTATCGATAGAGATCCAAACATCATAACGTTCTCTGATCGCTTTAATAACTGGAATAACCCTCTCTAACTCTTCTTCCAGTGCGACATCAGGAGCGCCAGGTCTCGTTGACTCGCCACCAACATCAATGATGGTTACCCCAGCTTGAACCATTTTATCCACTTGAGCTAGTGCTGACTCGATAGAGTTAAACTTTCCTCCATCAGAAAAAGAATCCGGTGTGACATTAAGGATTGCCATAACATGTGAGCGAGTCATATCTAACGTTTTATTATTAGCCTCAATCGTAGCTGTGATCATACTTATAGCCTCATTATAACTGTCCGCCTTGATGGCATTTTTATTTATAAATACAAAAACCCCGAGCTAAGCTCGGGGTTTTATTGGTATTGTTAATTTTTATTCCGTATCTTTGCTCTCAGGCGCTTCATTTGATGAAGCATTTTGAGAAGCCTGACCTGATGAGCTTTCTGCTGATTTAACTTCTGAGGAACTCTCCGAAGCTGGTTTGGCCGTTGGCTTATCGCCCCAACCTGCAGGCTCACGAATCTCAGTTTTCCGGTTCATCAGATCATCAATCTGCCCAGCATCAATTGTTTCGTATTTCATCAATGCATCTTTCATCGCGTGCATAATATCCATGTTTTCTTCTAGGATTTTCTTAGCACGGTCATAGTTACGATCAATGATAGTACGGATCTCATCATCAATGAGCTTCGCTGTGTCATCCGACATATGCTTGGTTTGTGTTACGCTACGGCCCAAGAAAACTTCACCTTCTTCTTCAGCATAGAGTAATGGACCCAGCTTTTCAGAAAAGCCCCATTGTGTAACCATTTTGCGTGCAATATCTGTTGCTCGTTCGATATCGTTAGAAGCACCTGTCGACACTTTATCAGCACCATAGATAAGCTCTTCTGCCAAACGACCACCATATAAGCTCGAAACCATTGATTCAAGGTGTTGACGAGACATACTCACTCGGTCTTGCTCTGGTAAGTACATTGTCACACCAAGAGCGCGGCCACGTGGAATGATAGAAACTTTATATACAGGGTCATGCTCAGGTACCAATCGACCAACAATAGCATGGCCAGCCTCATGGTAAGCCGTTGATTCTTTAACTTCTTCAGACATTACCATTGAACGGCGCTCTGCACCCATCATGATTTTATCTTTAGCAAGTTCAAACTCGACCATAGAAACATTACGTTTATTGCCACGTGCTGCAAACAATGCTGCTTCGTTAACAAGGTTAGCAAGGTCAGCACCAGAGAAACCAGGGGTACCACGTGCGATTAGAGAAGGCTCTACATCATCAGCTAACGGTACTTTTCTCATGTGTACTTTAAGGATCTGCTCACGACCACGAACATCTGGCAGCCCAACCACGACTTGACGGTCAAAACGACCAGGACGAAGTAATGCAGGGTCTAAAACGTCTGGACGGTTAGTTGCCGCAATGACGATGATGCCTTCATTACCTTCAAAGCCATCCATTTCAACCAGCATCTGGTTAAGGGTTTGTTCACGTTCGTCATGACCACCACCTACACCAGCACCACGCTGACGACCTACAGCATCAATCTCATCGATAAAGATAATACACGGTGCCGCTTTTTTAGCTTGCTCGAACATGTCACGCACACGAGATGCGCCAACACCAACAAACATTTCCACAAAGTCAGAACCTGAGATCGTAAAGAATGGTACTTTGGCTTCACCAGCAATTGCTTTAGCAAGCAATGTTTTACCTGTACCTGGAGGCCCAACCATCAGCACACCCGTTGGAATTTTTCCACCCAACTTCTGGAAACGGCTTGGGTCACGAAGGTAATCGACCAATTCTTTTACGTCTTCTTTCGCTTCATCACAACCTGCAACGTCGGCAAAAGTAGTCTTAATTTGCTCTTCACTCATCATTCGAGCTTTACTCTTACCAAAGGACATAGCGCCTTTACCGCCACCGCCTTGCATTTGACGCATGAAGAAAATCCATACACCAATCAGTAAGATCATTGGGAACCAAGAAATAAAAATAGTACCCAGTAGACTCTGCTCTTCAGGTGGTGTGCCTTGAACTTTTACATTTTTTGAAATTAGGTCATCTAGCAACTTTTCATCGTATACCGGCATGTATGTGACCATTTTGCCACCGCCGCTATTACGAACAAAGCTGATTTCGCCATCTTTAAATGTTGCCTCTTGAATCTGGCCTTTGCCAACTTCTTGTACGAATGTGGTGTAATCCACTGTTCTGCCGTTGCTCTCTCCAGGGCCAAAGCTCTGAAATACCGACATCAACACAACTGCGATAACAAGCCACAGAATTAAATTTTTTGCCATGTCACTCAAGGTGTCAGCCTCTCGATAACTGATTGTAATTAAAGGTAGGGTACTACAGTTTGCAAACTGTAGCCATAGTGTTAACCATCCTATAAAGGAACAAAATGGTTAACCTTTGTAACCAGTGGCTACAATAAAGACTTCTCGTGAGCGAGCTCGCGATGAGTCTGGTTTTCTCGTTTTTACAACTTTAAACAGGTCTCTGACTTCTTTAACGTACTGATCGAAGCCTTCACCCTGAAAAACTTTGACAACAAAGCTACCATTGGGAGCAAGAACTTGTCGACACATATCTAATGCTAATTCCACTAAGTACATAGCACGAGGTTGGTCAACAGAGTTATTACCTGCAATATTAGGCGCCATATCAGACATCACAACATCCACCATTGAGGGCTGGATTCTGTCTAGTAAAGCCTCTAACACAGCATCCTCACGAAAGTCTCCCTGCAAGAAACTCACTCCTGAAATAGGATCCATTGGTAGTAGATCACATGCAATAATTTGCCCATTATCACCTACTACTTTAGCAGCATATTGAGACCAACCACCTGGAGCAGCGCCTAAATCGACAACCGTCATCCCCGGTTTTAACAATTTATCTTTGGTTTGGATCTCATCAATTTTGAAGTAAGCACGGGAACGATAACCCTTCTTACGAGCTTCATTTGCATACTTATCGTCAAAGTGTTCTTTCAACCAACGACCAGAGCTCGCTGAATGTTTTTGTTTACTCATTTTAATCCTAACAAGGCGTAAATAGCAGCTATTATTTTGATAGGCACAGCCTATTGCTCAATAAATTATAGTCTTCAGCAATAGATGGCGTTAAAATAGCTTTTTTCAACCCTTATTTTAAAGAAAATTGGCCGCGTAATGAACCTAAGCACCAAACAAAAGCAGCACCTTAAAGGCCTGGCTCACAGTTTAAAACCTGTTGTGCTAATGGGCGCAAATGGACTTACAGAAGCCGTGTTAGCGGAAATTGAAATCGCTTTGAATCACCATGAACTGATTAAAATCAAAGTAGCATCAGAAGATCGTGAGACAAAACAGCTGATTATCGACGCTATCGTGCGTGAAACAGGCGCTGAGAAAGTTCAGACTATCGGTAAGGTACTTGTACTATTCCGTCAGTCTGAAGAGCGCAAAATCGACATTCCTCGTAAGTAATTATATTCGCTTGGACGAAAAGAAAAGGTCGCCTAGGCGACCTTTTTTGTTTTTCATCCATAAGTTATGGAGAATCACTGGTATTCAACACTATCTATTTCAAAATCTTTAGCACCACCAGGAGTTTGAATGACCACTTCATCGCCCTCCATCTTACCAATTAAACCACGAGCAATCGGTGAACTTACTGAAATTCGTCCAGCCTTAATATCTGCTTCATCATCGCCAACAATTTGATACGTTTTTTCTTCTTCTGTATCGCAATCAATCAACGTTACGGTAGATCCAAAAATAACTTTGCCCGTATTTTCCATTTTTGTGACATCAATAACTTGTGCCACCGATAATTTGTATTCGATATCACGAATTTGAGCTTCACAGATACCTTGTTCTTCACGTGCTGCATGATATTCAGCATTTTCCTTTAAGTCGCCTAACTCACGTGCTTCTGCGATTGCTTCAGATATTTGTGGGCGGAGCTTTAGTAGACGATCGAGTTCAGTGCGTAGTAATTGTTCGCCACGCAATGTCATTGGAACTTTTTCCATTATATAACCTCAAGGTCAAAGGAGTTTTTGAATAAAAATTTTACCTAATGTTTGATTAAGCAAGACATTCAAAAATGTTGTTTTGGTTAGTTTAAACAAACTAATGAACGAAATCACCTTAAATTCAATGAACCATACCATTGTGTGCTTAAAGGCACGTAATTTAGCGACCATGGTTTTAAGAATATTTAATAAATGGTTATAAAACAACCCCATAACGCCAGGTAAAAACATAAAAAAAAGTAAAATACCTCAAAACTCAAAAGTCACAAAGATACTGAATAAATACATTAAAAACATAAACATGAAAAGAAAAAAACCACAATTGAACAGCGTTCATTATTTTCATTTATATCATTTTACTAACCTCTAATGAAACTTTACAGTAAAACATTGCACGCAAGCTTTAACTCAATAAGCTTTTCTGGCGTAGGGGGGATTCTCGTCAGATTGCTCATAAGCAAAGTTGTGACTTGTATGAGAGAAAATCTCAACCGTATCAGTTTATGCAAAACGGTATGGAAACTAACTAGGACAAAATAAAATGAAAAAGACTCTAATTGCACTTTCTGTGTCTGCTGTTGCAATGGCGACTTGTGTAAATGCTGCTGAAATCTATAACCAAGATGGTACTTCTTTTGAAATAGGTGGCCGCGCTGAAGGCCGTCTTGCATTACAAGACGGTGATGTAACAGATAAATCTCGTGTACGTATCAACGTTCTTGGTAAGCAAATGATCAATGACGAGCTATACGGACTTGGTTTCTGGGAAGGCGAATTTACGTCAGCAGATGATGAATCAATCGATACCCGTTACTTATACGCAGGCCTAGGTGGTAAATTCGGAGAAGTTTCTTACGGTAAGACCCAAGGTTCTCTAATGGTTCTTACTGATTTCACAGATATCATGTCTTTCCACGGTAACTCAGCAGCATATAAATTAGCTGTAGCTGACCGTACTGACAACATGCTGGCTTACAAAGGCCAATTTGACAACTTAGCACTAAGAGCAAGCTACCGCTTTGATTCTCCTGTAAAGGAAAAGGAAAATAAAGATAGTAATGCTGATGTTGATACTGATGGTTACTCTCTATCTGCTATCTACGCTGTTGCTGATACTGGCCTTGAGCTTGGTGCGGGTTACGCAGATCAATACGATATTAGTGAATACATGCTAGCAGCATCTTACACAGTTGATAACTTATACTTCGCAGGTTTATTAACTGACTCTGATGACTACACAGGCTACGAGCTAGCAGCTGCTTATACTATGGGCCAAACCGTATTCAGCTCTACGTACAACAACGCAGAGACAAATGACGAAACTTCTGCTAATAACCTAGCTATAGATGCGACTTACTACTTTAAGCCAAACTTCCGTGGTTACGTATCATACAACTTCAACATGCTTGATGAAGACGATATCACAACAGCTGAAGATAAAGTTAAGACTGAAGATGAAGTGGCTCTAGGTCTACGTTACGACTTCTAAGCCAGTCTCATTGACTGAATGATAAAAATGCCTGCATATGCAGGCATTTTTTATGCTCACTGAAAGGATTTCAATATATACTCTTGGTATGTCTTTGTTTTTATGAACGTCTATTATGCGCTTACGTTGGCCCCTTTTCTTCATCGCTAACCTTTTCTCCTCAACAGTGCTCAGTTACCCTCATCAAGAGGTGCTTCCTAATGGAGCTCGTGTCAGCTTGGTTGCTCAAAAGCTAGACTCTCAAACTGAATTAACCGATATCAATCCCACTGATCAGCTTTTCCCGCCTGCCAGTACGCTAAAAATTGTTACCGCGCTTGCAGCTAAACTTGAACTAGGCAATGAATTTACCTTTAAGACGAAGCTAGAAAGTTCAAGCTCTGATGCTGTTATCTCTTTTTCCGGTGACCCGACCCTTTTAACCAATGATCTACACAAAATGCTCACTCGCGCCAAAAAAAATGGCTTGAGAAAAATCAATGGTGACCTTTGGCTAGATAATACCGCCTTCACAGGGTACGATCGTGCACTTGGTTGGCCGTGGGATATTTTAGGCGTGTGCTACAGTGCACCAGTTTCAGCAATCAGCCTTGATGATAACTGTGTTCAAGCTTCGCTTTATACCCAGAAAAATGGTAGAACACGAGCTTATGTTCCTGAGCACCAACCGATTCAAGTCACCACTCGCGCACAAACCGTTTCAAGTAGCACCAAAAAAAGTCGTCATTGCGAACTTGGCTTAATTTCTCAGCCAAATAATCATTATGAATTAACAGGTTGCATCGTTGATAGAGGTGATAATCCACTCCCATTAAAAATAGCCGTTCAAGATCCAGAACGTTATGCCAGTAAGAAAGTTGAGCGTTTATTGAGAAAGACGGGAATAACCCTAAGAGGGAAGATAAAAATCGGAACTCCACCTAATAAAAAACGTCGATTGCAAGCTTTACACCAATCTAAGCCTTTGCCGCAGTTGTTGGATGTCATGCTAAAGCGCTCCGATAACTTAATTGCCGATGCTTTGACAAAAACGCTTGGCGCAAAGTTTTTTATTCAACCTGGCAGCTTTGCTAACGGGACTCAGGCAATAAAACAGATCATCTTTGCTCATACTGGGATCAATATTCAAAATGCTCGACTGGAGGATGGCTCAGGCTTATCACGAAGTAATCGCCTTTCTGCGCCTTCAATGGCTGCGATACTGCGTTATATCTGGCGAAATGAGCACAAGCTTAACTTAATTGCCATCATGCCTAAATCAGGCGAGTCTGGAACACTGCACTACCGAAAAAGCATGCGTAAAGCACCGATTAAAGGGCAATTAATTGCTAAGAGTGGTTCTATCTACGGTACTTATAACATGGCAGGATATGGCCTTGATAAGAATGGCCAGCCAAATACGGTATTTGTACAATTTGTATCAGATTACTTCCCAGATAAAAGTTCAGGAAAACGACCGTCACTCCCGCCTATAACACAATTTGAGAAGCTTTTTTATCAAGATGTTATCCGCTTCAGTCAAACAACTGCGAACCAGTAACTTGGAAACTCAAGCCGCCTCGAACGGCTTGATTATCCAGACAACCGTAAATGTGCGGTGTTAAATGACCAGCGAATAAAATGAGCGGCTTAGAGCAAAAAAGCGCCCAATGGGCGCTTTCATCTTAAGCAATTATGTATTAATTAGCTGTTGTGTATTATTTGATAGTAATACGTGCGAATTTACGCTTACCCACTTGGAATACGTAAGTACCCACTTCAGGCGCAAACTTCGCGTCCGCGACTTTCTCACCTTCGATCTTTGCAGCACCTTGCTTAACCATGCGCATGGCTTCCGACGTTGAAGCACATAGGCCAGCTTCTTTCAGTAGGTTTGCAACTGGCGTGCTTGCTTCAAAATCAAACTCTGGCATTTCATCAGGAATTTGGTTCTTAGCAAAACGGTTCACAAATTCTTGCTCTGCTGCATCTGCATCTGCTTCACTGTGGAAACGAGCAATGATTTCTTTTGCTAATAGCACTTTGATATTACGAGGGTTCGCACCCGCTTCAATATCTGCCTTGAATTGAGCAATTTCTTCAATGGGTCTAAATGACAAGAGATCATAGTAGCTCCACATTAAATCATCAGAGATCGACATGATCTTACCAAACATTTCATTTGGCGCCTCGTTGATACCAATGTAGTTGTTGGCCGACTTAGACATCTTTTTCTCGCCATCCAAACCAACGAGAAGCGGCATCATCAAAACAGCTTGTGGTTTCTGACCGTGCGACTTTTGCAGTTCACGTCCCATAAGAAGATTGAATTTTTGGTCTGTGCCGCCAAGCTCTACATCCGTTTCCATTGCAACCGAGTCCCACCCCTGTAAAAGCGGGTACATAAACTCATGGATAGCAATAGGTTGACCGCCTGCGTAACGTTTTTTGAAATCATCACGCTCTAACATTCGTGCAACAGTTTGATTAGCAGCAAGACGAATCATGCCTTCAGCACCAAGCTCTGATAACCACTCCGAGTTAAACTGAACTTTTGTCTTCGCTGGATCAAGAATTTTGAATACTTGCTCTTTATAAGTTTCAGCATTACGAAGTACATCTTCACGGCTCAGTGGTGGACGAGTGGTATTTTTACCCGTAGGATCACCAACCATCGCAGTAAAATCACCAATTAAAAAGGTAACTTCATGGCCTAACTCTTGGAATAAACGAAGTTTATTAAAAATGACCGTATGGCCAAGGTGAATATCAGGCGCAGTTGGATCAGCACCCAGTTTGATACGTAAAGGTCGGCCTTCTTTCAGTTTTGCGATCAGTTCTTCTTCTGGAATCAGTTCTTCGACACCACGCTTAATCTCGGCCAGTGCAGCTTCAATGCTCGCCATTCTTGTTCACTCCCACAAATTTAGCAAAAATATAATAGTCGAACATATTACTTGAATAGCGATGTATTTTGAAACACGTTAGACTAGTGATTGTGAATTTTTACGTTTAATTGGGTAATCAAGTACCTCATGCATTCGATTTTAGTCCGCTTACCACTGTTGCATAAAGTCCTTATCGGCTTGTTTGGTATTCTTATCATTGTCGCTTTTTTCTTTTTGCCAGAGCCGCAAGAGCTCGAACCCCAACAAAAAAGGTTGCAAGTCGGTGAGTCTTACCCGATCCCGCTTTCTCTAAGCTCACAGGAACAAGAAGCATCGACATCCGTATCAAAAGCGCTTACATGGAAAAAAGACAAAGTCGCTCATGGTGAAAGTGCCGCAATTTTATTCCAGCGAGCGGGCCTATCTCCCCGCCTTCTTCAAGAGCTTCTATCATCGAATAAAAAGATCAAAGAGAGGCTGACTCGCTTGCAACCTGGAGATGCCTTGCACTTTGGTTTCGATGAAAATAATCAATTTGTCCAACTCAAGCTGCCACTTAGCACATTTGAAACCTTTTATATAAAAAAGCAAGGTGATAAATACCTCACAGGAGTTGATAAAAAGCAAGTAGATCATCAATTGAATTATGCTGAAGCAACCATCAAGTCCAACTTTTGGAATGCAGGAATAGCCTCTGGCCTAAATGCCAATCAGATTATGGAGTTAGCGGGTATCTTTGGTTGGGATATCGACTTCGCGTTAGACATTAGAAAAAATGACGCCTTTAGAGTACTTTACCAAGAAGAAGTCGTAGAAGGTGAAGTGATTGGGCGTGGAAAAATCATTGCCGCTGAGTTTTACAACCAAGGTGACAAATTCACAGCCATCCTAGATGAAAAGTCTGGTAAATACTTTGATGAGAATGGACGAGCAATGAAAAAAGCTTTTCTAAGAGCACCGTTGGACTTCCGTCGGGTAACCTCCAATTTCAACCCTCGCCGTCTACACCCTGTGACAGGCAGAGTCCGTCCACATAGAGGGACAGATTACGCCGCGCCAGTTGGCACACCAATTTGGGCCGCGGGTGATGGTATAGTTCAGAAGTCAGCCTATAACAAATTTAATGGTAACTATGTGTTTATTAAACACAGTAACACCTATATCACCAAGTATCTCCACTTAACCAAAAGAACGGTTAAAACAGGGCAACGAGTCAAGCAAGGCCAAACAATTGGGACATTAGGTGGCACAGGCCGAGTAACAGGGCCGCATCTACACTATGAATTTTTGGTTAACGGTGTACATAAAAATGCGAGAACAGTAAAGCTGCCACAAGCAAAATCCTTAACAGGTAAAGCTAAGCAAACCTTCTTAGCGAATGCCAAAGTAACCATGGATAAAATGGACCATTTTGAACGCTTAATGGCAATGAATTAAAACATTTATATCCAATATTTGATTCAGAACGAGGTCACTGAGCCGGCTAATTGGGTATCCCTCCTTGCCTTAGCTTTTCTAAACTTGTCTAATCATACTAAGAGGCATACATGATGCCTCTTAGTTATTTCTTTAGTCAGCTTCAAAATGCTCGCGGCTGTGTTCTCGTCCTAACATCAATAAACATGGTGTCAAAACCAAAGTTAGTACGGTAGCAAAAGCAAGGCCACCAGCAACGGCGGTCGCTAATTGTGACCACCATTGCGTGCTCGGGGCACCAAATTCAATCTTTTGATTAATTAGATCGACGTTCATCTCCAATACCATTGGCAATAAACCCAAAATCGTGGTGACGGTCGTGAGCAATACTGGTCTTAAACGCTGTACTCCAGTACGAAGAATCGCTTCTTGCTTGTCTAAACCTCGTCGGCGCATCTGATTATAAGTATCGATCAACACAATATTATTGTTCACAACGATACCTGCTAGCGCAATCACACCAATCCCAGACATAATGATGCCAAACGGTTTTTGAAAGATCAGTAACCCGGCAAACACACCAACCGTAGAAAATAGAACCGCACTTAAAATCAAAAAAGCTTGGTAAAAACTGTTGAATTGAGTAATCAGGATCAACGCCATGACGCCAAGAGCAATGAGAAATGCTTGTTGTAGAAATGCCGACGAGTTTTCTTGCTCTTCGTTCTGCCCTCGAATCTTAAATTCAATTCCAGTCGGTAAATTGAGCTGCTGAATCTGCTCAGTAATTTTAGGCAATTCAAGCGCTAAATTATAACCTTCGGCCATATCAGCTTTGATATTGATGATCCTTCGACCGTCAATACGACGAATCGTGTCTTGTTTATGGTCAGGCTTAATATCAGCAAAGTTAGTAATGGGAACTAACCCACTCGGCGTTTTAACACGTAATTGATCAAAGCGACCGATATCGCGTTTGTCATGTGGGTAACGAACTAATATGTCCACTTCTTCATCAGCATCATCAGGTAAATAATCACCAATCTTTAAGCCGTTGGTCACAAACTGAACGGTATTGCCAACCAAGGTTGCATCTGCGGAAAATCGAGAGGCATCATCACGACGAATATCAATATGCCAATCAATACCCTCTTTGTTAGTGGTATCACTTAGGTTGGTTAAAGCTGGGTTTTTATCTGCCCAATAACGCAGCAGTTTTGCCGCCTCATCTAACTGGTTGATGCTGGAATTTTGAGCAGAAACTTCTATCACTAAATCATGCTCAACAGGAGGGCCTGCGTCTGGGAATTTATATTCAATTTCGACACCAGAAAACTGATCAGTGACTTTTTTCAATTCTTCAATAATGTCTTTTATCTTACGGCGCTCTTGCCAATCAACAGGGGTTATTTGAATTTGACCAATTTCGTCACTGCCCCCAGTCCGTGTATAGACACTTTCAAACTCATCATGCCCTAACATCACCGCTTCAATATCTTTCATCACGATATCTTTTTCGTTAATCGATAGATCACCGTATGAACGAACTTTTACAGTAAAGTTTGGTGGTTCCACTTCAGGAAAAAACTCGACACCAAGCCCGGCTTTACTGTAGGTAAACCCAACGCCTCCTGCCAGTATAAAGGCACAACACAATACTTTTAGGGGGTGCTGTATCGCTACCGATAAAGTTCGATAATAAAACTTGGTGATTCCTGTTGCCTTATCGAACTTACCGTTATGCAGATCAACCGCTTCTTGCCGTTGTGTCGCCCTCATCGCTTGCGGTTTGCCAATTAAACTGCCGATAACAGGGACAAAAAGTAATGCCATTAACAAGGAGGCAGTGAGAGTCGCAATTAATGTTAGCGGCAAGTATTTCATAAACTCACCGGTGATATCTGGCCAAAACAAAAGTGGCGCGAAAGCCGCGAGTGTCGTTGCGGTGGAAGCGGTTATCGGCCACGCCATTCGTTTCGCAGCATCACGGTATGCTTCTTTGCGCGCCACACCTTCTTGCATTCGTCGGTCAGCAAATTCGGTGACAACAATGGCCCCATCCACCAGCATTCCCACAGCCATAATAAGAGCGAAAAGAACCACAATATTAATCGTCAGCCCAAATACCGACAGCACCAATAATCCAGTAAGAAATGAACCGGGAATTGAAATACCAACAAGCCATGCTGTACGAACACCTAAAATTGCAATAATAACGATCACAACCAGAATAATCGCGGACAAGATGTTATTCTGGAGATCCGTCAGCATCTGTTTAACATCATCGGATTGATCCCAAGTATATCGTACTTGAAGATTAGATGGCCATTCTTGCCTACTTTGAGCCTCTTTAAGCACAAATTTGACCAAATCAACCGTGTCGATAATATTTTCTCCAGCACGCTTTTTGATATCCAAAATAACGGCTGTTTCTCCATTTAAACGAGCAAAACTCTCTGGATCACGAAATGAACGGCGCACTGTTGCCACATCAGCAAATGTTACGACCTCTTTACCATTCACTTTAATTGGTAGCTCTAAAACATCCTTCAAAGAGTCAAATACTGAGGGAACTTTCACTGAGAAACGCCCATAGCCTGTGTCAACAAAACCTGCAGCAACAACCCGGTTGTTTAGAGCAATAAGGTTGTAAATGTCCGCTTGATCTAAGCCATAGCTTTCCATTAATAGTGGATCGACAATAATTTCTACAATATCGTCACGGTCACCAGCAATATCGACTTCCAACACCTGCCGATAGCTTTCCAGCTTATCGCGAAGAGCACGAGCGATCTGTACCGTCGTTCGCTCTGGTGTTGTTCCGTATAACACCACGGTTAATACTGGCTCTTCAGAAGCAAGTGTTACCTCATTAACCGTAGGCTCATCACTGTCTTCTGGTAATTGGGGTTTTGCTAAATTTACCGCATCACGCACGTCTGCCATTGCTGAAGTGAGATCGGCGCCTACGATGAATTCTAAAGTGACCGAGGCATGGCCTTCCGATGCCACTGAGGTCATTTCTTTGACACCTTCAATCGAACGCAACTCTTGCTCTAGCGGCCGGACAAGAAGCCTTTCTGCATCCGTAGGGGATATCCCTTGGTGCCCGACAGACACATAAATAATAGGGATAGTAATGTCTGGACTAGACTCCTTGGGAATAGTGATATAAGTGACCACACCAGCGACAAGGATCATAACTAGCAAAGTCAGCATCGTCCGAACACGAGATAAGGCCGCATCAATTAACGTATACATAATGTTCCCTTACTGAGTATTCACCGTTATCGTGCTCTCATGATTTGCTTTTGTTGCTGCAACAATATTGCCATCTCGAGCAAATCCCTGCCCCAAAACAATAATATCCACTTGCTCACCTAAGCCCGCTAGCCATACCCCATCTTTTTCTGCTTTCACCAGTTGAATAGGGACAAAATGAACACGGCCATCACGTAACGTCTTTATCCCTAAGTTTCCTTGTTTGTCCAGCGCTAACATCGCCGCTGTTACTTTAATTGCTGAGATCTGATCAAGTTCTAACACCACTTCAGCACTCATTCCAGCTGGTGTAGTACTATTAGGGTTATCAATTTCAATTTCGATTGGAAAGGTGTTCGTTGCAGGAGAAGAAATACGGCTCATATAACGGATGTTACCTTGATGTTGTACCTGATCAATCGTACGAACATCCGCATGTTGACCTGGACGAAGAGACTGAATATGACGTTCACTGACATCCGCTTCAATCACTAATTTATCAAGGTCAATAACAGTCGCTATTGAATCGCCAACAGCAACAAAATCACCAACTTCGACAAATTTATCATCCAATATGCCATTAAAAGGTGCTTTAATTGTGGTATTACCTAGCGCGGTTTGCACATTGGTTAAATTAGCACGAGCATCAATCAAAGCTGCCTCTGCTGTTGCAAAGGCTACTTCACCTTGCAAGCCTCGTTTTCTCAAGGATTGAGCCGCTTTAAATTCTTTCTCTTTAACACTTAATAGACTTTGTGCACGTTTGAGCTGACTGTCTAAATCACGCTCATCAATCTTGGCGATCACTTGCCCTTTTTTAACCCCTTGCCCTTTCTTCACATCTAAGCGAATAACTTTACCTGCGATTTCCGCTGCCAATTTGACTTGTCGATTAGGTGCCGTACGGCCGTAGAGCTCGATCGTTTTATGAGTAGGCTGAGCCTTAAACGTGTCGTAAACCACTTTGGCCACCGGGAGTGAGTCAGACGAAGTAGCAACAGACGATGAAGGTTCTTCGGCTTGAAGCTGACCTAAAGACAACCATGCTACGAGTCCAATGATAAAAACGAGAGAAGCCAGCCAAGGCCGTTCAGCGAAGTGCTGCCGAAGAGAAGCGATAGACATACAAAATCCTTTTGCATTATGAGGCCGATGATTCTATGGCCGAGTGTACCTTGTTTAAATAAGACGCATGCAGGTAATAAAAATGCCCGTCTAGATGCAAATAGGGCAACCTTTGTTGGTTGCCCTATTTGATTTAGTTACACACTGAAAGAGGCACCGCAGCCACAGGTCGTGGTAGCATTTGGGTTGTTAACAAAGAATCTAGCCCCTTCAAGGCCTTCTGTATAATCAACCACGCCACCAATAAGGTATTGCAGGCTCATTGGATCTATCACCAAGGTAACGCCACTGTTCTCAATTGTAGTATCACCTTCATTGACATTCTCATCAAAGGTAAAACCATATTGAAAGCCACTGCATCCACCACCTGTTATGTAGACACGTAATTTTAGTTCTGGGTTTTCTTCCTCTTCAATCAACGTTTTAACGCGTAATGCTGCGGCATCAGAAAAAGACAATGGTACATTTACTTCGCTCACGAAAGACCTCTCACTCGTGTCATGCGTCCGCCTCAAGGCAAAACGTCAAATTTATCCTAATTAACTCGATTATCTAATACCTGACTTGTTCGTTCAAGTATTCACCTATGATTCTTTGCTCGCTCAGCATATTTTTATATCAAGTTCTCACGATGAAAAGCCAAATATTTAGTTGTCTGAGATAATGATATATACCCAAGTGGTCTTGGGAACGCTTGGGTATATAACAAGATAAATTAACCAAAACGTTTCTAACTATGATTTTGCTAGGTACAATACGCACACCTAACTTACCTCAAACCGTTAGGTAGATGCCCAAATGGTTGCAAAATACTTGGGTACAAACAAGTTTGAACAATAAAAAGAGGATCCCCCATGACCAAATCATCCGAGCTATACCAAAAAGCTCAGCAAACCATTCCTGGTGGCGTCAACTCACCAGTTCGTGCTTTTAATGGAGTGGGTGGCTCTCCACTATTTATTGAACGTGCCGATGGTGCCTTAATTTTTGATGCCGATGGTAAAGCCTATATCGACTATGTTGGCTCTTGGGGTCCCATGATCCTTGGCCACAACCATGCAGTGATCCGTGAAGCTGTGATTGATGCCGCTCAACGTGGTCTCAGCTTTGGCGCACCAACAGAAATGGAAATCGCCATGGCTGAACTTGTTTCAGAGTTAGTCCCTTCTATGGAACAAATTCGCATGGTCAGCTCTGGTACTGAAGCTACTATGAGTGCAATACGTCTAGCTCGTGGCTTTACGGGTCGCGACAAGATCATGAAATTTGAAGGCTGCTACCATGGCCATGCTGATAGCTTACTCGTCAAAGCAGGTTCCGGTGCGTTAACCCTAGGTCAACCAAGTTCACCAGGTGTCCCTGCTGATTTTGCTAAGCATACTCTAACAGCAACATTTAACGATCTAGATTCAGTACGTGAGCTATTTGCAGCAAACAAAGGTGAAATCGCATGTATTATCGTTGAACCAGTAGCGGGCAATATGAACTGTATCCCTCCAGTAGAAGGTTTCCACGAAGGTCTGCGCGAAATCTGTGACAAAGAAGGCGCACTACTGATTTTTGATGAAGTTATGACTGGCTTCCGTGTGGCTCTGGGTGGCGCACAAGCACACTACAACATCAAACCAGACCTCACAACGCTAGGTAAAGTAATCGGTGGCGGTATGCCTGTGGGTGCTTTCGGTGGCCGTAAAGAAGTCATGCAATACGTTGCGCCAACAGGTCCAGTTTACCAAGCAGGGACACTTTCAGGTAATCCTGTAGCAATGGCAGCGGGCTTTGCATGTTTGAACCTTCTTAAACAGGAAGGTAATGGAAAACGTCTTGCAGCTAAAACAAAACAGCTTGCCGAAGGCTTCAAAGTTCTTGCTGAAAAGCACGGAATACCAATGGTAGTAAACCAAGTTGGCGGTATGTTCGGCTTCTTCTTTACTGACCAAGAAGCCATCACTTGCTACGAAGACGTGGCCAAGTGTGACATCGAGCGCTTCAAACGTTTCTTCCACCTAATGCTTAATCATGGTGTCTACCTTGCCCCATCAGCATTCGAAGCAAGTTTCACGTCTCTGGCTCATGGTTCAAAAGAGATCGACGCAACACTAGAAGCCGCCGATCGCTGTTTCGCTATGCTCGCTGAAGAAGCAAAATAAGCTTTTTGCTTGACTACCAAAAGCCAAAAAGGACCTTTAGGGTCCTTTTTATCGTTTGAACTATGTTTGCCAATGAAAAATCACGATAATGGCGAGTACACCAATAACAATACCAAACCATGGTATACGTTTGGCTTTGCTTTGACCTTGGCATTTTTTATCATCGTTACAACAGCCCATTTTTCTATCTCTTGATTGATAACAACCTAATTTATAGCCATTATAACAAGGTCAGTTGCTCCTTCCCAATTCAGCTTTATCATAGGCTTGAAAAAGTCGTTGGTGCAAAGTCATTACGATTTGACGCTGTGATATCAGCGTACATCTCAATCATCCGTAAGTTGGATTCATCGCATGCAAAATAATCTAAAAATCAATTCAAGCCACCGTATCCTTGTCGCGGCATTGCTCGGTGCAGGCCTAGCTTGTTATTTCTTGGTAGAACCTTACATCAACTCTATCGTCATGGCATTTATTCTCTCTCTCCTTATGTTCCCTATTCATGGTTGGATAGAACAAAAGTTACCAAGGCATAAAAATGTGGTTTCATTACTGTCTTGTATTGTACTCACCTTTATTATTGTGATCCCACTACTCTTCGTCTTTGCGGCTTTAGTTCAACAAGGCTCGGTTTTTTCACAAAACACCTATAAATGGGTTGCCAGTGGCGGTATTCAAGATGTTTTTCAACACCCTTGGGTTGTCAAAGGGTTAGCATTCATCAACGAATACCTCCCATTTGATAAAATTGAACCCAAAGAAATTGCAGAAAAGATCGGCCAGTTCGCAACAACATTTGGAACAAACCTTGTTACTATCAGTGCAAAAATTCTGGGTGACGCTACGAACTTCTTGATGGACTTTTTCTTAATGTTGTTCGTGTTATTCTTTTTATTACGCGATCACGATAAGATCATTTCAGCTGTTCGACACATCTTGCCTCTTTCACGCAGCCAAGAGGACAAAATTCTTACAGAAATAGAACAAGTCTCAAAGTCAGCAGTAATGGGCTCATTTTTAACCGCCATTGCACAAGGTTTTGCTGGTGGGTTCGGCATGTGGGTTGCTGGCTTTCCTGGCTTATTTTGGGGTACGATGATCGGCTTTGCTTCTTTCATTCCAGTGGTTGGGACTGCTTTGATTTGGATCCCAGCGGCGACTTACTTATTCCTTACTGGTGACACTACTTGGGCAATTTTCCTGACGATTTGGAGTATTGTCGTGGTCGGCTCAATCGATAATTTACTCCGCCCACTTTTAATGCAAAACGGGGCAGGAATGAACACGTTAATGATCTTTTTTTCGCTCTTAGGCGGAATTCATTTATTCGGCTTGATCGGCTTAATCTACGGGCCTTTGATCTTTGCTATCACTATGGTGCTGTTTAATATCTACGAAGAAGAATTTAAAGACTTCCTTGATGAACAAGACAACAGCTAAGTATCTCCCTCTTCATGCTTGGGCCAGATTATGAGAAAATCAGGCTCAAATGATTTCTGATGAACCAAATTTATGTCTGCTTACATTGCTCCAAGCCAAATAGCTCAACGCCAAATCGAGTACTTTAAATGCAAACACGTATTAGTTGCCGGTGAAGTGGAAGATTTATTCCCTATCGAATTAGCAAACCACTGTGAGTCGGTTGAGATCTTTACATCCAATTACAGCTATTATCGTCAAGTCCGTGACATTGAATCGATTAAAAGCCACTTTGGCTCACAATTCGATGTTCCAACGCAAGCGGACATGCTCTTACTTTATTGGCCAAAAGCGAAAGCAGAAGCCGAGTATTTGCTTGCGATGTTAATGGCGAAACTTGGTGTCGGCACAGAAATCGTCATCGTGGGTGAAAACCGCTCAGGAATAAAAAGCGTTGAAAAAATGTTTACCCCCTACGGTATAGTCAAAAAGTATGACTCTGCTCGGCGCTGTTCATTCTACTGGGGAAACTGTCTCAACGAAACTCAACCATTTATACAAGCCGATTGGTTCAAATCTTATAACATCACACTTGGTGAGCAATCTCTTACCGTTAAAAGTCTTCCTGGCGTTTTTAGCCACGGTGAATTCGATCTTGGTAGTCGCTTACTGTTAGAAACACTCCCGACTCTATCGGGTAAAGTACTTGATTTTGGCTGTGGCGCAGGAGTACTTGGGGCTTTTATGGCTAAAGCCAACCCAGATATAAGTATTGAAATGTGTGATATCAATGCCTATGCAATCACTTCCAGCCAAGAAACACTCATCGCAAATGGCCTATCTGGACATGTTTTCGCTTCAGATATCTATTCTGATACCAGTAATGATTACCGCTTTATTATTAGTAACCCGCCTTTTCATAGTGGCTTAGACACAAATTACAATGCAGCAGAAACACTACTGGGGCAAGCTCCAAACTATATGACAAGAGAAGGAGAGCTCATCATTGTGGCGAATAGCTTCTTGCAATATCCTCCGATCATTGAACGAGCCTTCAAACAATGTGACACTCTAAACAAAACCAATAAATTTGCTATTTATTACGCCCAAAAAGCCTAATAAGACGAACTAGCGTTAATAATGCGATCTAGTATTAATTAAGCAATCCAACATTAACAAAGCAGCCTAGGATTAATAAAATCTCACGTCAGTAAAACAACTTAGCGATAAACAACTTGGTTGAGCAAACGCTCAACCATCTGTCATTCGATAAAAACTGCGTCATTCACCACGCTTTGCAACCAACTTTCTTGTCAAAGAAAAAAAACTCGTTAATTTTGTCAATTCTATCTGGTTTAACTTCTGTCTATTTTGACGAGAGTCTTACCAATACCTCTTTTAGACATCAGCCTTTATGAGTTGTAATCTTATCCATGTTTAAGTTTTATAAAAATCAGAAATTTAAGCGTTTACAAAGCACTTTAATGTCCGCATTTTTAGTGCTTAGTATTACGCCTCTGACCATCATTGCGATTTTTTTCCTTCATTCTCACAGCCAAGACTTGCAAGAGCAAAGTACATCACATTTATTATCAGTTCGAGATACAAAACAGCAACAGATCCTTGATTACCTGACTGCTAAAGAAACTGAAGTAATGGGTTTTGTTCGCTCAGAGTTAGCTTATGCAAGTGGTGGGCGCTTCTACGGCCTTGTAAACGCCTTTAGTCAGTTGGGGAAAAACATAGATGAAGCAAGAAGTAATGCTCAACAGAGGTATATAACAAATAGTGGCGATCAAGTTAAAACATCCATTCTCCCTGAATCGGGTAATTACCTAGGCAGCGAACGCTACCGATTACTTCATAAGCGCTATCATCGAGCTTATTTAGAGTTACTCAAACGTTCTGATTTCACCGACATTCTATTAGTTGATCTGAATGGTAATGTAGCCTACTCAGCGAATAAAAGTGATGACTATGGTACTAATCTACTGACAGGTCATCACAAAGATAATGTATTAGGGCAGACGTTTAAACGCCTAACTGAAGATGTGGTAAAAAAGCGCAAAGTAAATGAAGACTACACTCCTGTGGTATTTTCAGATTTTACCCAAAAAAACGGCGAGTCCGTGGCTTGGATGGGAGCACCAATCATCCAGCAAGGCTACCTTCACAGCTACGCTATGTTTCGTCTACCGAATAACGGCATCACCAAACTCATTGCTGACAACAAATATAACGTATCTATTGAAGCTTTATTAGTCAGTGATGAACGTCATTCGATAACGAGTAATATTCAACACAAAGACGTTGCTAATAGCAGTAAGATTATCGAACAATCATTCTCAGGCAATGTTGATGTTTTGACTTATAGCAACGAACAAAAAGAAGAGATGATCGCCGCCTTTACTCCAATAAAAACTCACGGCGTAACTTGGGCTCTTATTATTCAACTTCCTGAAAAAGAGGCATTTTCACGTGTCCATCAACTACAAAAACTGTTTGTTATTGCCATGGTGGTCGCTATTTTACTGGTCATTATTGCTTCACATTACTTATCAAACTTCATTACTGCTCCACTGTTACAGCTAACATGGGAAGCAGAAAAAGTCTCTAATGGCGAGCTTGATGATGCGAATTTTAATACAGATCGAAAAGATGAAATAGGCCGTCTTGCCCATAGTTTTCAGCGTATGCAACGCTCTATCAGAGAAAAAATTCAAACCATAAAGCAGCAGAATGAAGAGTTGGAAAGCAACCTCACTCTCATCAAAAAACAAAACGAAGATCTGCAACTGGCGAATAAGCTAAAAGATGAGTTTTTGGCCACCACTTCCCATGAGCTGAGAACGCCACTGCACGGCATGATCGGTATTGCCGAGACGCTGGTGTCTGGCGCTAATGGCGTGTTACCAAAGCATCAGCAATACCAACTTGATATCATCATAAAAAGCGGTCAACGCTTAGCTAACTTGGTCGACGACTTATTGGATTATCATAAAATGCGTTATGGCAATATGGAAATTCAGAAGTCTGCCGTTAGCCTGGCGAGTGCGACACGTTTAGTGCTTGAGTTATCGAATCATTTGCTGGGCAACAAAACCATTCGAATCATCAATCAAGTCCCCGCTGATTTACCTCCCGTTTCAGCCGATCCGCAACGATTAGAACAAGTTTTATATAACTTAATTGGTAATGCGATCAAATACACACCGGAAGGGAAAGTGGTCATTTCCGCGACCGTGGTTGATGAACAAATTCGTGTACAAGTGGTTGATACAGGGCAAGGTATACCTGCAGAGGCCCTAGAACATATTTTCGAACCACTTATTCAAGCCAGTCATGATACTGGTCGCTATCGTCAGGGAGCAGGGTTAGGGCTTTCTATCAGCCGACAGTTAATTGAGCTTATGGACGGTTCACTCTATGTCAGCAGCCAGCCCATGGTAGGGACAACCTTTAGTTTTACTTTGCCACGAGCGAGTGAAGATGAGATTCAAGCAACACGACATTTAGACCAATATGATCATTTCCAAGCTCCTGAGGTCTATTTAGAAACTGCTCAACCATTAACGTTACCTGAATCTTCAGATGGACCATTGCTTTATATTGCGGATGATGAGCCGGTCAACTTACGAGTTTTGGAGAGCTTTCTTCGCATTGAAGGCTACAGGATCAGAACCGCTTGCGATGGACCCGATATCATCGAATTAGTCGAAAAAGAGAAACCCGATCTACTCCTGCTTGATGTGATGATGCCTGGCATGAGTGGCTATGAGGTTTGCAGTCAATTACGTAATATGTATGACCACGCCGAGCTACCTATAATTATGTTAACGGCACTCAGCCAAACAGAAGAGCGCTTAAAAGGCTTTGAAGCAGGAGCAAATGATTATCTGTCAAAACCCTTTAGCAAACATGAATTAGCAGCGCGCATTCAAGCTCATTTAACCGCCAGTAAAGCAGAGATGCGCCATGTTGAAAATCAACTGTTAGAATCGGAGTTGCGTAAACGCGCAGAAGTGGAAGCAAGCTTACTTGAAACCCAAGGGCGTTTGCTGGAACAACTTGAGTCGGCTCCAGAAGCGATCATCTGCTTACGTGAAGACCATCGTATTCGTTTTGCTAACGAAGCCGCATGCAAACTGTTTAAACGCAATCTGGAACAATTGAAACGTTCATCTGCAGATGAGCTTATTGCGCCAAAATACTTAACCGTTACTCAATCCCATTATTGCGGCAATATTGATATTTACATTGAAGATATCCGCCAATGTATTGAAGCTGATATTCTTAAATTGCCTGAAGAGTCGGGCTTGGATGTTATGTACATCTTTAATATAGGTGGTGGCATTAATGCAACCCGAATCCATAATTTAGAAACCGCTGTTGAAGTATTATCATGCTACGCCTTCGACGGAGACAAAGAGCAGTTACAAAAGCTCAAGGAACTGGGGGGGGAATTCACCCGCCTGGCTGATAAAGCACTGGGTAGCAAAAAAGACAAACAAGAACTTTTACGAGAAATTCTCGTCGACACAATTACACATGCTTTGGCTTATTGGGAATCAAGTACTGGAGAGAGCAAATTTGCTTTTGCCGAACAAAGTGGCCTTTGGCGAGTCTATCTTGACCGAAGCACACTGCAAACTCGGACACTGGACAAATACATGCGCCTAGAGACCTTACCTAAAACACCACGTTGGCGAACGGTGCTTAGTTCGATTGAGTTTATCCTTGAACATTGCAAAGAGCAAAGCCCTGAACGAAGCTATATTGAAGCACAAAAGAATAAGTTACAAAGATTGCTCACCAATTAAACCTTTGTAAAAACCACTCGAATTTCAAACCACCAGCCCTGCCATACGGTAGGGCTTTGTTTTCACCAATGCCTACCTAATTGACATCAAGATATTTAATTCAGATTATGAATATTGACACCAATATAAATACAGTATTTTGAAATCAATAAACTATCACTACCAAACCCACACTAACTATTGATAGAGATTGCGAAGCCAATCACAACAGAACGACATATTGAATATAAACATGTTAATCCTTGTAGAATATCGATGTGAGCCAGATCGACAAAGTATCTAAAGCACACAGAAGCTAAGATTTTAAAGGCTAAAGAGATAAGTAAGTACTAACATAAAAAATCATTCACAACAGCAGTTGCGACACATATCAAAATTTATCGACACAATAAAATCGAGTAAAAATACAGCAAAATGACGTTTGTTACGGAGTTAGCCCCACTTTTAACGTTTTTAACGGGTAACGTATTTGATTAATTTATGGATAAAGTGTTTTCTTACGCTTAGCTAAGGTTTACAGGCCACTCTTAGCCCTGATTCGTAGATGTCTTATGACTGAAATTTCACAGGCAGAAGAGGTAAATCTTAGTGGGTGAGTCAAATTGACGACACTCCAATCCATTAGTGAAATGAAAGCAAACAAATAGTAAGGAACAGCTATGCTTGCCAATATTAAAAAAACAGCACTAGCAACAGCAATGATTGCCACAGCTACGTCTGGCTTTGCTGCAGTAGACAACGCTGCAGAACGCAATGTACTCACAGTACACCCAAAAGAATATTCAACTTTAGTGCGTAACTTTAACCCATTCTTGGGGGCGACAAATTTACATACCACTACAGATTTTATTTATGAGCCACTTGTTATTTTTAATGAAATGCACGGCAACACACCGGTATTCCGCCTTGCTGAAGATTACAAAATATCAGATGACCTTTTAAGCGTTACTTTCGATATTCGTAAAGGCGTAAAATGGTCTGACGGCAAAACATTTAGCGCTGATGATGTGGTTTACTCTTTCAATCTAGTTAAAGAAAAACCAGAGCTTGATCAATCAGGCATCAACTCTTGGGTTACTGGCGTAGAGAAGGTGGATGATTTCACTGTTAAGTTTACTTTGAGTGAAGCAAACTCAAACGTTCCTTACGAAATTGCCAAAGTTCCAGTTGTACCAAAGCATATTTGGAGTAAAGTCAAAGACCCAGCGACTTTCACTAATGAAAATCCAGTAGGCTCAGGTCCATTCACTGAAATCGCAACCTTCACACCACAACTTTACCTCCAGTGTGAAAACCCAAATTACTGGGATGCCGCTAACCTAGATGTAGATTGCTTACGAGTTCCACAAATCGCTAACAACGATCAATTCTTAGGTAAGGTCGTTAACAGTGAGCTTGACTGGTCATCTTCTTTCATTCCTGATATTGACCGCACGTACGCAGCATCTAGCCCTAAACACCATTACTGGTACCCGCCGTCAGGCACACAGGCTTTTGTCGTAAACTTCAAAAACCCGGATGCGGCTAAAAATGAAGCACTGAACAATGTAGAGTTCCGTCGTGCATTCTCAATGGCGCTTGACCGTCAGACTATTATCGATATCGCTTTCTATGGTGGCGGTACTGTCAATGACTTCGCATCAGGTCTTGGCTATGCGTTTGAAGCATGGTCTGATGAAAAAACTCATGACAAATACAAAGGCTACAACTCTTACAACGTAGAAGGTGCTAAGAAACTACTTTCTAAAGCGGGCTTCAAAGACGTAAACAAGGATGGCTTTGTTGATACTCCATCAGGTAAATCTTTCGAACTGCTTATTCAGTCTCCAAATGGCTGGACTGACTTCAACAACACCGTCCAACTAGCTGTTGAGCAATTAGCAGAAGTCGGCATTAAAGCACGTGCACGTACACCTGACTTCTCAGTCTACAACCAAGCAATGCTTGAAGGTACGTACGACGTCGCTTATACCAACTACTTTCACGGTGCAGACCCATTCACATACTGGAACAGCGCTTACAACTCAGCTCTGCAAGCTGGTGATGGTATGCCTCGTTTTGCAATGCACTTCTACAAAAATGATAAGCTAGATGGCCTACTCAACAGCTTCTACAAAACTGCAGATAAACAAGAGCAGTTAAAGATTGCTCATGGTATCCAGCAAATCATTGCTCAGGATCAAGTGACTGTTCCAGTTCTGTCTGGTGCTTACATGTACCAATACAACACCACTCGCTTTACTGGTTGGTGGGATGAAAAGAACCCGAAAGGCCGTCCAAACATTTGGGCTGGTATTCCTGAGCGTCTACTACACGTATTGGATTTAAAACCAGTTGAATAAGTAGAAGTTCATGTCTCGCGGCACAATCATGTGCCGCTTATAAAAATTCCCTTGTGACTACACCAGTATGGCGCCCGTCGTCAGGGGATTTTTCGCTCTCAATTTGATTGAGGCGACCTGAAACCAGAAACAGGGAAAAATCTGGGTAAGTAAGGTATGAGTTATGGGTTATTTTTTAAGACGTTTGTCATTCTATTTAGTCGCACTCTTGGTTGCTGCGACGTTAAATTTCATTATTCCAAGAGCAATGCCTGGTGACCCAGTTACCATGATGTTTGCTAACGCATCGGTTCAGGTAACACCAGAGCGAATTGCAGCTATGAAAGAGCTGTTGGGATTCGTCGATGGTCCTATTTACATTCAATATCTGTCATACATCAAAAATATTCTTAGCTGGGAATTGGGAACATCCATCCAATTTTATCCTCTTTCCGTTAACTCTTTACTGGGAAGTGCATTTGGTTGGTCACTCTTCCTTGCGGGAACAGCGGTTATCCTGTCATTCTCTCTAGCTTCAATCTTGGGGATTTTCGCCGCTTGGAAACGCGGCAGTAAATACGATGCCTTTGTGACTCCAGGCACACTGATCATTCAAGCTATCCCGCAAATGGTTATCGCAATGCTGGCACTTTTTGTGTTTGCCATTGGCCTCAAATGGTTCCCATCTGGTTACGCTTACACTCCAGGTACCGTGCCTGATTGGACAAGCTGGGAGTTCTTAAAAAACGTGGGTTACCACGCTGTACTGCCTCTATTTTGTGCCACTGTCGTTCAAATCGGCGGTTTCCTCGTCAACATGCGCAATAACATGATCAACTTACTGGCAGAAGATTACATCACGATGGCCAAAGGTAAGGGATTAAGCGAAAACCGCGTTGTATTCAATTACGCAGCTCGAAATGCACTATTACCAAGTGTCACGGCCCTTTCAATGTCTTTAGGTATGGCCATTGGTGGTCAACTTATCATTGAAATGATCTTCAACTACCCAGGTCTAGGCACCGTTCTTTTAAATGCGATTCACGCTCGTGACTACCAAGTACTTCAAGGTCAGCTCATTATCATGACGATGTTTATGCTGTGCTTTAACTTAATGGCTGACATGCTGTACATGATTTTAGATCCTCGCCTACGTAAGGGAGGCAAATAATCATGAAAAATTTATTGAAACTGATTTTAGGTAACGCTTTCGCCCGTGTCGGCTTAGCCATCATTACTCTGTTTGTCTTCGCTGCACTTGCTGCACCTTGGATAACCAAGCACGCACCTGACAAACGCACCGGTAACCCACACGAGTACCCAGGCTTAATAGTCAAACAAGCCCAAAATAATCCTGATGGGTGGGTAGCCAATAACCTTGCAGACGATCGCCGTACAATGATTATGTCTAAAGAAGCTGACCACGCATTGGGTACCTCTCGTATGGGACGCGATATATGGTCACAGGTGGTTTATGGTGCACGCGTGTCACTAGGTGTTGGCTTCGGTGCTGGGATCATCGTGTGTTTCCTCGCCACGGTCATTGGTATTTCTGCAGGTTACTTTGGCGGCCGAGTGGATGATGTACTCAGTGCAGCAATGAATATCATGTTGGTCATTCCACAATACCCATTGCTGTTCGTACTTGCTGCTTTCATTGGTCAAGCAGGCCCTGTCACTATCGCCTTAATCATTGCCGGAACCTCATGGGCATGGGGTGCTCGGGTTGTTCGAGCCCAAACCATGGCCTTGCGTGAAAAAGAGTTCGTTAAGGCCGCAGAAGTATTAGGCGAATCTTCATTCCGCATCATATTTGTTGAGATTTTACCAAACCTTATTCCAATCGTAGGCGCAAGCTTCATTGGTTCTGTCATGCTGGCAATCAATACCGAAGCCGTAATTTCTTTCCTCGGATTGGGTGATCCAAATACCGTAAGTTGGGGCATCATGCTGTACAACGTTCAAACCTCGTCAGCTATGCTGATCGGCGCTTGGTGGGAAGTCTTAGCACCATGTCTAGCCCTCACTTTGCTGGTCACAGGTCTTGCTCTACTGAACTTTGCTGTTGATGAAATTGCTAACCCACAACTTCGTTCTCACAAAGGTATGAAGCGTTGGAAAAAACTCGCTCAGCAAGACAAACAAGAACGCGAGCCAGAATTGGCACCACAAAATGCACTATGGAGCGGAGATAAATAATCATGACTGCACCTCTCATTTCTATCCGTAACCTATGCGTAGACTACATTACAGATGCTGGCGATGTCCGTGCCTGTAATAACGTCAGCTTTGATATTGCACCAGGAGAAGTCTTCGGCCTTGCTGGTGAATCAGGTTGTGGAAAATCAACGGTCGCTTTCTCATTGATGCGTTTACATAAGCCACCAGCATTTATCACCGGTGGACAAGTTATCTTCAACGGTGAAGATATTCTTAAGTACAGCGACGAGCGTATGCAAGCTTTCCGCTGGAGTCAGATGTCGATGGTTTTTCAAAGTGCAATGAACGCACTCAACCCTGTTCTAACAATGGAAGAGCAGTTTTGTGATGTGATCATGCGTCATACCAACATGACTCGAGCTCAAGCGAAAGTACGTGCTGAAGGTCTACTGGAAATCGTTGATATTCACCCGAGCCGTTTAAGTGATTACCCACACCAATTCTCTGGTGGCATGCGACAACGCTTGGTTATCGCGATTGCTTTGGCGCTTAACCCAAAAATGATCATCATGGATGAACCAACCACAGCACTTGATGTTGTCGTTCAACGCGAAATTTTACAAAAGATTTATGCGCTGAAAGAAGAGTTTGGTTTTTCCATCCTCTTCATTACACATGACTTATCTTTGATGGTCGAATTCTCAGACCGTATCGGCATCATGTATTCAGGTGAGCTCATTGAAGTCGCACCTTCTAAGCAAATATTGGAAAGTCCTTACCACCCTTACACAAAAGGTTTGGGTAGCTCTTTCCCTCCTCTTACTGGCCCTAAAACAAAACTCACGGGTATTCCTGGCAACCCATTGAATTTATTGGAGATACCTAAGGGTTGCCGCTTCCAAGCTCGCTGTGATCGAGTCCACGAAGCATGCACAAGAATACCAACTAAGCTGCGTGAAGTTGAATCAAGCCGTTTATCAAATTGCCATTTGTATAGCGATATGATTGCTCAAGCGAAGGTTTAATTTAACAAGCAGTAAAGCTGGCTAATAAGAAATAACATTGGAGAGAATTATGAGCAAACAGCTCGGCGAACTGTTGATTGAAGGTAAGAATGTCGTCAAAGACTTCCCTTTAAACAGTAACTCAATTAAGCAATCGAAGATGCGTGCAATCAACGACGTATCATTCAAAATGTACAAAGGCCGTGGTTTATCTGTTGTTGGAGAGTCGGGCTCGGGCAAATCAACCACGGCGAAAATGATCGCAAAAATGTACGCACCGACTCATGGTCTGATCGAATATAGGGGCCGCGACATTCAGGACATTACTTCCAAGCAGGCTCTCATGTCCTACCGTGAAGGGGTGCAAATGGTATGGCAAGACCCATTTGGCTCACTTAACCCAACACACAATATCTTCCATCATATTGCACGCCCGTTACTGATTCATAAAAAAGTATCGCCGAGTAATAAGAAGGAGCTTGAAGAGCGAGTCTATTGCTTATTGGAACAAGTTGGCCTGATTCCACCTAAAGAAACCGCCCAAAAGTTCCCTCACCAACTTTCGGGCGGTCAACGTCAACGTGTCAACTTAGCCCGTAATATTGCAGTAGGTGCAGAGGTTGTTTTAGCTGATGAACCAACTTCTATGCTCGACGTTTCAATCCGAGCGGGTGTTCTCAACTTAATGGAAGAGATGAAGTTCGAGAAACAAATGTCTCTTCTTTACATCACACATGATATTGCTACTGCACGTTACATCGCAGAAGACCTAGCGGTAATGTATGTCGGACACATGGTTGAATGGGGAGATACTGAAGAGATCATCCATGAACCACAGCACCCTTACACTCAACTTTTAGTATCAGCAGTTCCTGACCCTGCCAAGTCCATTCATGAAAAGTTAAAAGGCAATAAAGGTGAAATCCCGTTGTGGACTCCTGAGTCAGTCGGATGCCCTTTTGCAGGTCGATGTACTCATGCTAGCGATAAATGTCGCGAGCAATTACCGGGTGTCACTCAATTATCTGAGAATCACTTTGTTCGCTGTTACTTATTTGAAAATTAATCAAAGTAAGGGGTAGGTCTGCTCCTCCCCTTTACCTTGTGTCTTGTTTCCTCGGAGAAATGAAATGCTGCTGCTGATTAACCATATTGGTTACGAATGCCTAAGCTCTAAACAAGCCATCATTCAAACCAGACAACCCCGCTTATCTTCCTATCATGCGTTATTGGTATGTGCCAATAGCCATCAAACAGTTGCATCACTCAACGTAGAGAAGCAAGGTAGAGTCGCCAATTGGCATAAAGGTCACTTCTACACCATTGATTTTTCCTCTTTCCAAACCCCTGGAAAATACTATCTTCGATTTGATCATATCCGTTCCGCTTGTTTCGAGATTAACGAGGATGTTTTGCTACAACGAACCTTATCTGATGTCCTACACTACTTTAAATCTCAGCGCTGTGGCGGCATTTTTGATCAAAAAGACAAACAAGTCCCTGTCCTAAACAGTTCAGAAACTGTTGATGTCCATGGAGGGTGGTACGACGCCTCTGGTGACGTGAGTAAATATCTCAGTCACCTATCCTATGCCAATTACCTCAATCCACAACAAATTCCGATGGTTGTGTGGAATATGCTGAAAGGTTTGTCTCTGCTCAAAACTCATCAGCATTTGGCACCATTTACTTCAATCCGATTAATCGAAGAAGCACTTTTCGGTGCAGATTTTCTTGTTCGTATGCAAAGCGCACAGGGTTTCTTCTACATGACCGTTTTTGATAAATGGAGTAAAGATACCTCACAACGAGAGATCTGCGCCTATGAGACTCAACTCGGACATAAGTTTGACGACTATCAAGCTGGATTTCGACAAGGTGGAGGTGTATCGATCGCTTCTTTAGCGGCAGCCGCTCAACTAGAAACGCATGGAGAATACAATCAGCAACAATATTTAAGTGCTGCAGAAAAGGGCTACTGGCATCTTAAGGAATGTAATACGCAGTATCTTAACGATGGTGAAGAAAATATTATCGATGAATATTGTGCCCTACTAGCCAGTGTTGAATTATTTAAAGCTACTCAGTCTGCACGCTATCTAACTGAAAGTCGTTTTTGGGCAGAACGTTTGAGTACTCGCCAAACCAGTGATGAGTCTTTCTATCATTTCTGGGCAGCGAACCATGATGGCAGCCGTCCCTACTCACATGCCGCAGAAGCAGGGTTACCTGTTATCGCTTTATGTGAATATCTCAACATTGAAGACGATTCTGACCTTATCGTTAAGTACAAAAAAGTCGTCCAACAAGCCTGCCAGTTTGAACTCACAATCACCAATAAGGCAAACAACCCTTTCGGCTATCCACGCCAATACGTTAAGGCTGTATCTCAAGCCAAGAAAGATGCTTTTTTTATCGCCCATAACAATGAGTCTAGCTATTGGTGGCAAGGTGAGAATGCACGTTTGGCTTCATTATCTTCGATGGCATATCTCGCACAGCCCTACATCGACTCATCAGCCATGAGACAACAACTTTCTGACTATGCAAACAACGCATTAAACTGGATTGTCGGCTTAAATCCTTATGATATGTGCATGCTTGATGGACATGGTCATAACAACCCAGATTATCTACCTCAAAAAGGCTTTTTTAACGCAAAAGGCGGGATTTGTAACGGCATTACCGCAGGCTTCGAAGATGAAGAAGATATTGCCTTCAACCCTGCTCAACAAAAAGATGATCTATTACAAAGCTGGCGCTGGGGAGAACAATGGATACCCCATGCAGCTTGGTATCTGCTCGCCATTATGAGTCAAGCAAATTACATCTCAACTTTGTCGTCTCAAAAAACAACAAAGGAGACGCATTCATGAGCATGTACTTCGTCGGCATTGATGGAGGCGGCACTTCCTGCCGCGCTCGTATCAAAAACGCACAAGGACAAGTCATTGGTGAAGCCAAAAGCAGTAGCGCGAACATCATGCTAGGAGCGAAGGTTGCCATGCAAGCAGTACAGGATGCGATCGCCTCTGCTACTGAACAAGCAGGGTTAACACAACATGATTTTGCTTCCATGCATGTCGGTCTTGCTCTAGCCGGTGCAGAACATAAAGCATCATGGCAAGCTTTTATGGCACTCAAACATCCCTTTGCCAGCTTAACCTTAAACACGGATGCTTATGGTGCCTGTAAAGGCGCACATAATGGTCAAGACGGTGCGATCATGATCGCAGGTACGGGATCGTGTGGGCTATTTATCCAAGGGTTGAAACAGCATGTGGTTGGAGGACGAGAGTTTCCAATATCGGATCAAGGCAGCGGCGCCGTTATGGGGTTACGCCTTATTCAGCAAGTCGTTTTAGCTCAAGACGGTATCGCCCCAACAACACCATTAACTGAACATGTAATGGCTTACTTTGACCATGACATTGACAATATCGTGGCTTGGTCTAAACAGGCTTTACCTCGTGACTATGGTCAATTTTCTCCTGCTATTTTTCAATATACAGAGCAAGGCGATGCACTAGCGATTGAATTACTCAAACAGACCGCCGCCGATATCGAAATGTTTCTTGTTGCACTTCATCAACGAGGCGCCAAAAGTATTTGCTTGATGGGCAGTATCGCAGAGCGCATTTTGCCTTGGCTTTCTCCACCAATCCAAAACTGGATCGTCTCTCCACAATTTGACGCTATCGAGGGAGCTTTGATGTTTGCCGGTAAGCCAGAACACAACCTTTATGCTTTTCAGAGCGGAGGGAAATAAGTATGGAATATCGCATCGATCTCGTTGTACTCTCAGAGCAAAAGCAAAGCTGCCGTTTTGGCTTAACGTTTCATAATTTAAGCGATTTCGATCTTCATAACTGGTCGATCTCTTTTGCGTTTGATCGTTATATTTTGCCCAACAGTATTTCTCATGGGCAATTGCAACAGATTGGCAGCTTCTGCACTTTAACGCCTCAAAGCATGATCCTTCTTGCTAATCATCACTACTACTGTGAGTTCAGTATTGGCTCAAACCCACTTCGCTACTACTCGGATGGTTTTAAAGAAGCCATCGTCGATTTTATGGTCGATGGTCATCCTAAACGCAACTCTGTTGCAGTTACCCCTATTGTTTTAGCCTCACCTTATCGTGAGCGAAGTGTGATTCCAGTCGTAGATTGCAGTGAGCCTGCCTTAATCCCAAAACCTAATCATATTGAAATGCATAGCCTCAGCTTCTGTTTTGAGCAAAATTCAGGGGTGGCTGTGCACACGGATTTGGCGCTTTCTGCTAGGACATGGCTACTGGAAGAACTCCAACGTCTCCATCACATTACACTGAGCTACTCCAACAGTGGCACCATATTATTTAAGAGTAACCCAACTCTTGATGATGGAGCTTATAGGATCAAAGTCACTGAAGAGTCTCTCAAAATTGAAGCAGGATCATCTTCTGGGTTTACCCATGCCTGTGCAACATTATTGCAACTCGTTCAGCCAACGAACAACCCTCAGATATTTAAAGTCAACTGTTGCTCTATTCATGACAGTCCACGTTTCCGTTACCGTGGAATGATGCTTGATTGTGCTCGTCATTTTCATTCTATTGATCAGGTAAAGCGGTTGATCAACCTACTTGCTCACTACAAGTTCAACACTTTTCATTGGCACCTCAGTGATGATGAAGGATGGCGAGTTGAAATAAAAGCGTTTCCAGAATTGACAGAAATCGGCGCTTGGCGAGGTATTGATGAAATTATTGAGCCTCAATATAGCCACCTCGGGCAGCGCTACGGAGGCTACTACACTCAAGATGAAATCAGGGAAGTGGTTCAATTCGCGACACAACGTGGTATCACCATCATTCCAGAAATAGACGTCCCAGGACACTGCCGTGCTGCGATTAAATCTTTACCGCACCTATTAGTTGAGCATGAAGATGCCACACAATATCGAAGCATCCAGCACTATCATGACAATGTAATTAACCCAGGATTACCGGGCAGTTATGAGTTTATCGATAAAGTTTTAGAGGAAATATCTGCACTGTTCCCAGCCCCTTTCGTCCATATTGGTGCTGATGAGGTGCCTAACGGTGTTTGGTCAAACAGCCCAGCTTGCCAAGCTCTGATGGAGCAATATGGCTACTCTGATCACAAAGAGCTACAAGGCCACTTCCTTCGTCATGCAGAAAACACATTACGCAAATTGGGCAAACGCATGCTGGGTTGGGAAGAAGCCCATCATGGTAATAAAGTCAGTAAAGATACCGTTATTTATTCTTGGCTTAGTGAGGAAGCGGCGTTGAACTGTGCTCGCCAAGGCTTTGATGTCGTTCTTCAGCCAGCCCAAACCACTTACCTTGATATGACACAAGATTATGCCCCAGAAGAACCCGGAGTCGATTGGGCAAATACTCTGCCTTTAGAGGCGGCCTATCACTATGAACCTTTGTCTGATATTCCCATAAATGACCCTATCAGAAAACGTATTTGGGGCGTTCAAACCGCACTGTGGTGTGAAATTATCAATAATCAATCCCGAATGGATTATATGATTTTTCCTCGTATTACTGCTCTTGCCGAGACTTGTTGGACAAAACGGCAACATCGTAATTGGGAAGATTATTTATCACGTTTAAAAGCGCATCTTCCTTTACTGGATTTACAAGGCGTGAATTACCGAAAACCTTGGAAGTAATCACTCACTGATGCATGCATTACACACTACGACTATGAATTTTGGCTGCAAAGGCAGCTTTGGTAAAAAAGGAAAATACCAATGAAATACGGCTACTTCGATAATGAGAATCGTGAATACGTTATCACTCGCCCTGATGTTCCCGCTCCGTGGACTAACTACTTAGGGACTGAAAAGTTCTGTACGGTTATCTCACACAATGCTGGTGGTTACTCATTTTATAACTCTCCAGAATATAACCGTGTTAGCAAATTCCGCCCGAATGCGACCTTTGACCGTCCGGGACATTACGTCTATCTTCGCGATGATGAAAGCGGCGATTACTGGTCTATTTCATGGCAACCTGTTGCAAAGAGTTTAGACGAAGCAAGTTATGAAGTTCGCCATGGTTTGTCTTACTCTACTTTTAAATGTGAGTACAATGGCATTATCGCTACCAAAACGCTTTTTGTACCCAAAGGGGAAGATGCTGAAGTTTGGGATGTTGTCATCAAAAATACGTCTGACAAACCACGTACGATTAGCGCATTTTCGTTTGTGGAATTCTCATTTAGCCATATTCAATCTGATAACCAAAACCATCAGATGTCTTTATACTCGGCTGGCACGTCATACAACGATGGCGTTATTGAGTATGATTTGTACTACAACACCAGTGACATCGAGGGTTTCTATTACTTAGCTTCGACGTTCGACCCTGATTCATACGACGGTCAACGGGACAGTTTCCTTGGCTTGTATCGTGATGAAGCCAATCCAATTGCCGTTGAAAAAGGGAAGTGTTCCAACAGCGCACAAACGTGTTATAACCATTGCGGCTCTCTACACAAGCAATTTACCCTGCAACCAGGAGAAGAAGTCCGTTTTGCCTACATCTTGGGTGTAGGAAAAGGCAATGGTGAGCGTTTACGTGCTAAGTATCAAGATATCACCGCCATTGACGACGCTTTTGCTGGTATCAAGGCTCACTGGGATGAACGCTGTGGTAAATTCCAAGTTAAGTCTCCGAATCAAGGTCTAGACACCATGATTAACGCTTGGACATTATACCAAGCAGAGACATGTGTAGTTTGGTCGCGCTTTGCTTCCTTTGTTGAGGTCGGTGGTCGAACGGGCCTCGGCTATCGAGATACAGCGCAAGATGCCATTTCCGTTCCTCATGCCAACCCACAAATGACGAAAAAGCGCATCATTGATCTGCTACGTGGACAAGTCAAAGCTGGCTACGGTCTCCACCTCTTCGATCCAGATTGGTTTGATCCAGAAAAAGCAGACGTTAAGCCTTCAAAGTCTCCTACGGTAGTCCCAACACCATCGGATGAAGATAAAATTCATGGTATCGAAGACACATGTTCTGATGATCACCTCTGGATTGTCCCAACCATTTGTAAATACGTTATGGAAACGGGCGAATACGACTTCTTCGACAAAGTTATCCCTTATGCCGATGGTGGCGAAGCAAGTGTATACGATCATATGAAAGCCGCCCTTGATTTCTCAGCAGAATACGTTGGTCAAACCGGGATTTGTAAAGGCTTACGTGCCGACTGGAATGACTGCTTAAACTTAGGCGGTGGCGAATCAGCCATGGTGTCTTTCCTTCATTTTTGGGCGCTACAAGAATTCATCGACTTAGCGAAATATTTAGGCCGACATGCTGATGTAGAAAAGTATACCGAAATGGCCGCCAATGTACGTGAAGCTTGCGAAACGCACCTATGGGATGAAGAAGGTGGCTGGTACATCCGTGGTTTAACTAAAGATGGCGACAAAATTGGTACCGCGCAGCAAAAAGAAGGCCGTGTTCACCTTGAGTCAAATACACTCGCTGTCCTTTCTGGGGCGGTTTCTCAAGAGCGTGGTGAAAAAGCCATGGATGCAGTTGATGAAAACCTGTTCTCCGAATATGGCCTTCACCTCAACTCACCGTCATTCTCTACTCTTAATGATGATATCGGGTTTGTCACTCGAGTTTACCAAGGCGTAAAAGAAAATGGGGCAATCTTCTCTCACCCTAACCCTTGGGCATGGGTAGCTGAAGCGAAGTTAGGACGGGGCGATCGTGCCATGAAGTTCTATGATGCACTGAACCCATACAACCAAAACGATATGATCGAAAAACGTATCGCAGAACCTTACTCTTACGTGCAATTCATCATGGGTAGAGATCATCAAGATTATGGCCGAGCTAACCACCCATGGTTAACGGGAACCTCTGGTTGGGCCTACTTTGCCGTAACCAACTTTATTTTGGGCATTCGTACAGGTTTCAATAGCTTAACCATTGATCCTTGTATTCCAACTCAATGGCCAAGCTTTGAAGTGACGCGTCAATGGCTAGGTGCGACCTATAACATCACCGTCAATAACCCAGATTCTGTCAGTAAAGGCGTCAAGTCAATCACTCTAAATGGTGAAGCGATTCATGGCAATGCGGTTCCGATCCAAAGTGAAGGCTCCATCAATGAAGTGATCGTAACGTTAGGTTAATTAAGCTAGGAATATTCCCGTACGTTTATCCGATGTATGGTCAGCTTGATCTCGGTACATCGGTTTGCTAACAACAAAGGGCAATGATTTCTTTGCCCTTATCGAGGTTCTAATCATGATCAAATTTGGTACTGGTGGCTGGCGCGCATTCATTGGTGAAGAATTCACTAAAGACAATGTACGCTTAGTCGCACAAGCGGTGGCAAACATTACAAATGAAGAGTCCGTCGCTGAGCGTGGCTTTGTGATTGGCTACGACAGGCGCTTTCTTTCAGATAAAGCAGGTCGTTGGTTTGCAGAAGTACTCGCTGCCAATGGCATTGTTGTCAGCTTTATCGACAAATTTGTCCCTACCCCTATCGTGATGTTTCAAGCCAAAGAAATGAATTGTGCCTACTCGGCTTGCATTACCGCTTCGCATAACCCCGCAGATTACAACGGTATTAAGGTATTTATTGAAGGTGGGCGTGACGCTGATGAGATCATCACTCAAAAAATTGAATCACAAATCGCAACACTCAAATTACAAGATGTAAAAAGTGTCGATTTTGAACAGGCGATAACCGATAAACTCATCAAAGTCATCAATCCAATGAACGACTTTGTTGATTCCATCATTAACTTTATTGATATCGATGCGATTAAAACGGCCAATCTGCGCGTACTTATTGACCCTATGTTCGGCGTTGCCAAGAATGCGCTACAAACTGTTTTAATCAATGGTCGTTGTGATGTTGATGTGATCAACGATGGTAAAAATCCAGATTTTGGTGGTCTAATGCCATCACCTAGTGCTGCTACACTGTATCGCTTAATGCACCTTGTCAAACAAGAAGGCTACGATATTGGTATTGGTACTGATGGAGATGCTGACCGATTAGGGATCATTGATGAAAAGGGCCACTTTATTCATCCAAATGAAGTGTTAATCCTTCTCTATTACTACTTACTGGAATACAAAGGTTGGAAAGGCTCGGTCGTACGCAACATCGCAACGACGCACCTTTTGGATAAAATTGCGCAAGACTATGGTGAAACCTGCTTTGAAGTTCCAGTCGGATTCAAACACATCAGTTCACAAATGGAAGCAGATGATTCACTCATTGGTGGTGAAAGCTCAGGTGGTTTAACCATTCGTGGCCACATCAAAGGCAAAGATGGCGTATTTGCCTCCAGCCTACTTGTTGAGATGATTTCAGTCACTGGTAAAAAGCTGTCTGAGTTACTGGATGAGATTTACACCAAGTACGGATATGCCTACATGGCAGAAGGCGATTGCACATTTAAACCTGCGCAAAAAGAGCAAATTTTCAACAAGATCTATATCGAAAAGCAATTACCAAAGTTTGCGTTTGAGATTGAAAAAGTCAGTTATGAAGATGGCGCTAAAGTGTACTTTAAAAATGGTGGTTGGATCATCGCTCGTTTTTCAGGTACCGAACCATTACTGCGGATCTTTGCAGAAATGCAGAACAAAGCCACGGCTGAAGAAGTCTTACAGCAATTTAAAGACTTTTTATCTTTATCGTGAGCATTGATTGAGCCGTTGGTTCTATTAACTAAGAGAATGAGCCCAGCTAAACGCTGGGCTATATACACCAGTCAATTCTAAGGTACTTGATTAGACGACAAGGCATTCTCGGGATACGCGTGAAATATATATACCAAGTAGATATTGCTTACACACGAGTAAAAGCCAACACTCCATGTGTTTCAATGTTCACTGCCACACAATCGCCCACATTCAATGGCTGACTGGCAGTCGCCAATAAACGGTTGCCTCTGACATCAATAACATAACGGCAGTGATCCCCCATAAAGTGCTGCTCCAATATCTGTATACCACTTTCTTCACTGAATTCAATCTGTACTTGTTGCGGACGGAGCAATAACGAACAATCACCACCTACTTCAATTACTTGCTGTGCTTTAGCTTCCACAATGCCCAAGTGAGTTTCATACTCCGTTGCTGAAATACGTTTGGCGGATAAATAACTTCCTCCCCCCAAAAAGTCAGCGACAAATTGACTTGAAGGCTCAAAGTAAAGCTCAGAAGCCGTACCGTATTGCTCTATTATGCCATGATTCATGACCGCCATTTTATCGGCAAAAGCAAAGGCTTCTTCACGACTATGGGTAACGAAGATGGCCGTCACACCTTGTTCTTTGAACAGCTTACGGATCTCATGAATCAATTCGTGACGAACTTGGGTGTCAATGTTAGAAAAAGGCTCATCAAGCAACAAAAGATCCGGTTTATAAGCCAGTGAACGAGCAATCGCCACACGCTGTTGCTGGCCACCCGATAATTGGTGTGGATAGCGGCTGGCATAGCCTTTTAAATGCACAAGCTCTAGCATTTGCTCAACTTTGTTGCGTTTTTCTGCTGCTGCCTCACTTTTCAAGCCAAATGCGATATTTTCGGCCACCGTTAGGTGGGGGAACAAGGCATAATCTTGAAAAATCATACCAATATTTCGATCTTCTGGGGGTAGCCAATGTTGTCCATCATCAATGGTTATTCCATTCAGTAGCATCTGACCAGAACTTAACGGTAATAGACCAGCAATGGCTTTCAACAAAGTTGTTTTGCCACATCCACTGGCACCAAGTAAACAAACGATTTGCCCTTGTTCAACGTCCAGTGACAGCGATTCTAAAACGGTTTGAGCCTCGTACTGACAAGTGAGGTTTTTAATCGATAATGCACTACTCATCAGTGACTTTGCTCCAGTGAACGATTTACGACAATAAGTGGGACTAATCCAACAATAACCAATAAGACAGCTGGCAAAGCCGCTAATTCAAGATGTTCGTCCGAGGCAAAGTTATAAACGTACGTCGCCAAGGTTTCGAAGTTAAATGGACGTAATAAAAGCGCTGCATTCAGCTCTTTCATTGATTCGATAAAGACTAACAACCCAGCAATTAATGCTCCTCTTCGAATCAAAGGTAAATGAACTTTAAATAGCATTTTATTGGGATTACATCCCATCGTGCGCGCAGCCATATCTAGAGAAGGCGAAACTTTAGCAAGGCTGCTTTCAATACTGCCAATCGCTACCGCAGAAAAGCGCACAATCATAGCAAAAATGATGGCAAACATTGTTCCGGATAAGAACAGCCCAGGCGGTGTCCAGCCAATCGCTTTCACTGTGTCATTGATCCAATGTTCTACTGCTGAATTAGCTCCTAGAACCCCAATCGCTAACACGGTTCCAGGCACAGCATAACCCATAGAAGATAAACGCATGAACCCCAATGCAATAGGTGCTGAACGCAAACGATAATAGAAGTTAACAATTAATGCGATGCCCACAGCTATTAATGCAGCGATAATCGAAACATACAAACTATTGACGGTAAACTGACGAAACTCATCTGTCCAACTTTGCGAAAAATAGTGATAAATATAAATGCACAGTTGACCAAGAGGAAAAATAAAGGCCGCAGAGACCAAACCCCAACACCATGCAAGTGCAAGCCACTTTTTCCAACCACTGAGTTCATAACGTACGTCTTCACCTCGACTAAATTGACTTTGGAAAAGCTTCTGTTTGCGACGGCTATAGCGCTCTGCAGACAGTAGCACGATAACAAAAATCAGCATAATGCTTGAGATCTTCGCAGCAGCAGAAAGCTCCCCATAGCCGTACCAAGTATCATAGACGGCAGTGGTTAACGTATTAAGAGCAAAGTAACTGACCGTGCCAAAGTCACCAATGGTTTCCATTGCCACTAAAGAGAGGCCAACCGCAATCGCAGGGCGCGCAAGTGGAAGAGACACTCGCACAAAACTTTGCCATGGCGAGCATTTCAGTAGACGCGCAGACTGCAGTAAGGCAACATTTTGCTCCATGAAGGCCGCTCGGCATAGAAGATAAACATAAGGATACAGCACTAAAGCTAAGACAAGCATCGCGCCCCCTAGTGTGCGTATATCTGGAAACCAATATTCTCTAGCTTGCCAACCGGTTAAGTCTCGTAGAAAGATTTGAATTGGACCGGCAAAGTCGAACCAATCGGTAAATATATAGCCAATGATATAGCCAGGCATTGCCAATGGCAGTACCAATGCCCATTGCAGCCATTTCTCAGATGGCAATTTACACATCGCCATCAGCCAAGCACTGGGAATACCAAAGATTAAAGTGAGTACCATCACACCAGCCGTTAGCGCCACGGTGTTGAAGATATAGGTTGGCATGACGGTTGACATCAAATGGGCAAACAAACCATCTGTATCACCAATTGCAGTATAGAAAATAGCTAAGATCGGCAAAACCAGTAGCAAGGTAATCATACCACTACTGGTTTTCCAAACAGGATGTTTATTCTTCATTATGGCCTAAAGAGTACAGGCTTTATGAAATACAAATGCATTTACAAATACATCTCATACGCTTTAATTAAATGGGGTGTAGTTATACCCCCATATGGAATTAAAGGTCAAATTTGACTTCATCTAACAGTTTAATTGCCTGTTCGTGATGTGATGCAATATCGTCAAGAGAAAGCTTATCAGCTTTGAAATCACCCCAAGATTCTACCAACTCAGAGCGTTTAACGCCTTCTTTGACTGGGTACTCGTAGTTGACTTCTGCGTACATTTGCTGAGCTTTGTCACCAGTCAAAAACTCCATCAATTTGACGGCATTGTCTTTGTTTGGAGAGTATTTAGCCATCGCCATACCAGAAATGTTAACATGGGTACCTAAGGTGTCTTGATTCGGGAAATTGATGTAAACCGCATCTGCCCATGCTTTTTGTTCTTTGTCGTTGACCATCTTACCTAGGTAGTAGCTGTTACCTAGAGACACATCACAAAGTCCTTCTTTGATAGCTTTAACCTGAGCACGATCGTTGCCTTGTGGTTTACGAGCCAAGTTTGCTTTAACGCCTTCTAACCACTCTTTTGTCTTCACTTCACCGTAGTGAGCAATCATAGAAGATACAAGAGAAACGTTATAAGGGTGCTTACCGCTGCGAGTACAGATCTTGCCTTTGTATTCTGGTTTAGCAAGATCGATATAATTAAACTCGTTACCTAATTTACCAACACGATCACGAGAAGAATAAACATTACGAGTACGTAGCGTCAAAGCAAACCACTCATTCTCTTTGTCTTGATATTGTTGTGGGACATTGGCTTCAATGATTTTGCTATCCACTTTCTGAACAAGCCCTTTATCCGTCAATTCAGCAAGACGACTAATGTCTGTAGTGAGGACAACATCAGCAGGGCTGTATTCTCCTTCTTGGGCTAGCTTTTCCGCCAGGCCTTTTTTCGCAAATTTCACATTTACTTTAATGCCGGTCTCTTTTGTAAACTCATCAAACATTGGCTCAACAAGGAATGGTTGGCGATAGGAATATACGTTGACTTCTTCTGTCGCCATTGCTGAAGAAGCAAACGTTACACAAGTCATCGCTGAAAGAGCTAGCAATTTTTTCATGGTAAAATCCTTTGGACATGCTAATGATAATATTTCTCAGTTGCGTTATTATATGCATGTTCAACCTGAAAACAATCACCCAATAAAAAAACCTGCTGGCTAAAACAGGTTTTTTAACACTAAGTTTGTAAGTAATTATTTCTTCGTTACTTTATTGAAACAAACTCTGGGTAAGCTCCTATACCACAGTCGTGGACATCCATTCCTTCCAATTCTTCATCAGCAGAAACTCGAATACCAATCGTGGCTTTTAATAACATCCAAACAACCAAACTGGCACCAAATACCCAAGCAAAAATCACAGTTGCACCCAATAATTGAATTGTAAAGCTCGCATCACCATTACTAAACGGTACAACCATAAGTCCAAAGAAACCACATACACCATGAACAGAAATCGCACCAACAGGATCATCGATCTTGAGTTTGTCTAAACCAACAATACTAAATACAACCAATGCCCCAGACACTATACCTATCGCAACAGCATAAAGAGGAGTTGGTGACAGTGGATCAGCCGTGATAGCAACCAAACCTGCCAACGCACCATTAAGAATCATAGTTAAATCCGCTTTCCCCCATGTCGTCTTACAAACCAGTAAAGCAGCAATCGCACCCGCAGCTGCAGCTGCATTGGTGTTTAGGAAGATTTGCCCTACCGCAGTTGCATTCTCAAAATCCGAAATCATCAGTTGGGAGCCACCATTAAATCCAAACCAACCAAACCAAAGTATGAATGTGCCTAATGTTGCTAGTGGCATATTAGAGCCAGGGATTGGGTATACTTCACCATTTTTACCGTATTTTCCCTTACGAGCGCCGAGTAATAAGACCCCTGCTAATGCTGCAGAGGCTCCTGCCATATGTACAATTCCTGAGCCGGCAAAATCACTAAATCCAGCCTCAGCTAAAAAACCACCACCCCAAGTCCAGTAACCTTCAATCGGATAAATAAAAGCAGTTAACACTGCGGAAAAAATCAAGAAAGACCAAAGTTTCATTCGTTCTGCTACAGCACCAGAGACAACCGACATTGCTGTTGCAACAAAAACAACTTGAAAAAAGAAATCCGATTCCAAAGAATGGTCAGCGCCTTCAGTTTGGGTACCAATTAACGTCCCAAGTGATGGTAACCATCCTCCTTCGTTGTTATCGACGTACATGATGTTGTAGCCAACTAATAGAAACATCGTACAAGCAATGGCATACAAACATATATTCTTGGTTAAGATTTCTGTGGTATTTTTTGAGCGAACTAACCCCGCTTCAAGCATTGCAAAACCCGCAGCCATCCACATCACTAAAGCACCAGAGATCAGGAAGAAAAAGGTATCGAGTGCATAGCGTAATTCAGTTACTGTTGTCATTATTTCCATCGTATTTCTCCAATCTTTACGTTGTTACAGCGCTTCAGCATCCATTTCACCTGTCCGAATACGTACGGCTTGATCAAGGTCATACACAAAAATCTTGCCATCACCAATTTTTCCTGTTTGAGCTGCTGCTGTAATAGCCTCAACAATGCTCTCGACGTTATGGGTATGAGTAGCGATTTCCAACTTTACCTTAGGTAGAAAGTCAACTTTATATTCCGCACCTCGATACAATTCAGTATGCCCCTTTTGCCGACCAAACCCTTTCACTTCTGAAACTGTCATCCCCTCTATCCCTAACTTAGCAAGCGCTTCACGTACATCGTCTAACTTAAACGGTTTGATAATGGCATTAATAATTTTCATATCTTCTCTCCGCAGCTTCTTTTCTGAAACACTTAGAGCAATCCAAATGACGTGCCAAAACTTAAGTTATTGAGTTATTTAATTAATGTTAATTAGCCAACGTAAAAATATAAAAAACGCACCATTTGGGTGCGTTTATTTCACTAATATGCAGCAATATGTAGAAAGTTTATCTCTTTAAGAAGTCTTTCCATTGGTTGATCAAAAGGCAAAAATCTTCGATACCACAACTTGCAGTACTTTCTGCGTCATAAAAATTAAACTCACTTTCGATTTCAACATCATATTTATGATCAAGTACATTCTCTTGTACCAATACTTCATCACCATGAATCACAACACTGATCTCTGCCCCTGTTAAACGCTGTTCCTGAGAAGGGGAAGTGAGCACTTGAGCAATTAAAACTTCAACGTTTGCGATATTAGTTGGGTCCTTACCAATTTCTTCTTGTAACCAACGACCGACAATCTCATGACCCATACTGCATTTAACGTAGTATTCCCCCATCAAAGTATTACGAATAAATTCAAACTCCATTGAGCTCGCCTCTAGATATAAATTGGCTGCGGAGTATAACGAATTGTACCAATAAAAAAAGCACCTCGAACGAGGTGCTAAGATAGGTTGTACTATTAAGTCTAATTAGACAGGCTCTTGGAAAATCACTTCATCAGCCTTCTTGGTATACTGTTCCATCTTATGGAAGTTCAAGTAGCGATAAGTATCAGCAGCTGTCGCATCGATTTGCTTAGCGTATTCTAAGTATTCTTCCTTGGTTGGGATCTTGCCTAGAATAGCGCCTACTGCAGCAAGCTCTGCTGAAGACAGGTATACATTTGCACCTGTACCTAGACGGTTCGGAAAATTACGCGTTGAAGTCGACATGACGGTTGCTTTATCTGCTACACGTGCTTGGTTACCCATACATAGCGAACACCCGGGAGTTTCAATACGAACACCTGCGCGGCCGTAAATACCGTAGTAGCCTTCTTCCGTCAGTTGATCGCGGTCCATCTTGGTTGGTGGCGCTACCCATAGACGAGTATCGAGTTGACCACCGAATTGCTCTAGCAGTTTACCTGCTGCACGGAAGTGACCAATGTTGGTCATACAAGAACCGATGAACACTTCATCAATCTGTGTGCCTTGAACTTCAGACAGAAGACGCGCGTCATCAGGATCGTTTGGTGCACATAGAATTGGTTCGTGAATATCTGCTAGGTCGATTTCGATGATGTGCGCGTATTCCGCGTCTGCATCGGCTTCCATCAACTCTGGGCTTGCCAGCCATTCTTCCATCGCTATGATACGACGTTCAATGGTGCGGCGATCGCCATAACCTTCAGAGAGCATCCATTTTAGCATGGTTATATTAGAATTGAGATATTCTTCTACTGACGCTTGAGAGAGCTTCACCGTACAACCAGCAGCACTACGTTCTGCTGAAGCATCAGAAAGTTCAAATGCTTGCTCAACGGTTAAGTTCTCAACACCTTCAATTTCTAATACGCGACCTGAAAATTCGTTGATCTTACCGGCTTTCTCAACAGTAAGTAGACCTTGCTGGATGGCATAATAAGGAATCGCATGTACAAGATCACGTAGTGTGATACCTGGCTGCATATCACCTTTAAAACGAACTAAGATCGATTCTGGCATGTCCAGTGGCATAACACCTGTCGCCGCTGCGAACGCAACTAGGCCAGAGCCAGCGGGGAACGAAATACCTAGAGGGAAGCGAGTATGCGAGTCACCACCTGTACCTACAGTGTCTGGTAAAAGCATACGGTTTAACCATGAATGGATAACACCATCCCCCGGACGCAGTGATACACCACCACGGTTCATGATGAAATCAGGCAGTGTGTGATGCGTATTCACGTCGACTGGTTTTGGATACGCAGACGTGTGACAGAATGATTGCATAACAAGATCAGCCGAGAAGCCAAGACACGCAAGATCTTTTAACTCATCACGCGTCATAGGACCAGTTGTATCCTGAGAGCCAACCGTTGTCATTTTCGGCTCACAGTATTGACCTGCACGTACGCCTTCAACACCACATGCTTTACCCACCATCTTTTGAGCGAGTGTGTAGCCTTTATCAGAAGCTGAAGGGTCAACTGGCTTAGCAAATAGCTCTGTGTCTTCTAGGCTCAGTGATGCACGAGCACGGCTTGTTAGACCACGACCGATGATAAGTGGAATACGACCACCAGCACGAACTTCATCAAGCAGTACTTTGCTCAGTTCAAAGCTAGAGATCACTTCACCGTTTTTACGTACAACCCCTTCGTATGGGAAGATGTCGATGACATCCCCCATGTTCATGTTCTGTACGTCGAGTTCGATTGGGAGTGCACCAGAGTCTTCCATGGTGTTATAGAAGATAGGAGCAATCTTACCACCTAGACAGATACCGCCTGTACGCTTGTTTGGTACGTATGGGATATCTTCACCCATAAACCACAGCACTGAGTTAGTCGCTGATTTACGAGAAGAACCCGTACCAACAACATCACCTACGTAGGCAAGTGGAATACCATCTTTTTGTAGTTCTTCTATTTGTTGGATTGGACCAATGCTGCCTGGTTGGTCTGGCACGATGCCATCGCGTTCCATCTTCAGCATCGCTTTTGCGTGTACTGGGATATCAGGGCGAGACCAAGCATCGGGGGCTGGAGACAAGTCATCGGTGTTGGTTTCACCAGTAACTTTAAAGACTTTAACAGTAATCTGTTCCGCGACTTTCTTCTTCGAGGTGAACCATTCTGCATCCGCCCATGATTGTAGGACTTGTTGCGCGAACACGTTACCTGCTTTGGCTTTCTCTTCCACATCATAGAAAGCATCAAACATCAGTAAAGTATGAGATAACGCTTTTACTGATATAGGCGCAAGCAACTTGTCATCGAGAAGTTCAACAAGTGGCGCGATGTTGTAACCACCTTGCATAGTACCTAAAAGCTCAGCAGCTTTTTCTCGACTTACTAGTGGCGATTCCACTTCACCTTTAGCCACAGCTGTTAAGAATCCGGCTTTTACATAAGCCGCTTCATCTACGCCAGGTGGGATACGATTTTCGAGCAGATCAAGAATAAATGCTTCTTCACCCTGCGGAGGCGTTTTCAATAGCTCAACAAGTCCAGCAACTTGTTCAGCATCTAATGGTCTAGGGACAACCCCTTCAGCAGCACGCTCTTCGACGTGTTTACGGTAGGCTTCAAGCACGACTTTTTCCTCTCATTGCGGTTCCTCCTTTTTAATTACTATTTTTCAAAGTAAAGGAGTGAACATCCTTGGAAACTTGGCCCTCTATTGCCTATTTTTTCATTCAATTCTGATTGAGAAACAGCGCCGTAGAGGCCAAACTGTGGCCTTCAGAATAGCAAATTTAACCCTAAATTAAAATCTCATCATTTTGACCAACATAGCAACTTACGACTAAAGTCAGGTTATTTATGGTTAAATATGCGCTATTGGCATTCCCCATTTACACTATGTACTTATTTAAACGAAGTACCAATAATCAAATAAACTGCGTCTAAATTATGTTCAGTTTTACCATAAGATAACATGATAGGTCCAATCGGCGAGTCAACACCAAAAAATACCGATGCAGCAGTGTAAAGTGGTACTTTATTAAACTTCACTTCGTTATCTGACCAAACACCACCATATTCAAGAGAAGTTCCAACATACACCGGTGCTTCAAACAAGCCAAAGTCGTTGTCCATCCACTTGTAACGATAAACTAAGCTGCTGTAAAATAAGTTTTTACCAATAATACTGTTCCGAGGGATACCAGATAAATTCAAAAAGCCACCCAGCTGACGAGGATCAAGCGGTATCGACAGCTTGTCACTATCGACAAAACTGTATTCTGTTTGTCCAACCAATGTATGACGTTCATGAGTAATGGCGCCCTTAAAATGAGCTGATACTTCAGAGACCGTATCTTTTACGTATTCGTCAGATTGATTTTGAAGTAAACCTTGTGGGCTTTTGTCATTAGACAATAAATATTCAAAGTCAATCAAAAGACCGCGAGTAGGGAAAGCAAAATCATCTAATGTATCAAGACGGTAGCGAGCTAAAAGCCCAAAACGATCATACTGAAAATGCCCAGCAGATGCATTAGTTGAAGCTTCAATATCACCTTTTGTATACCGACTCGTGATACGAAACTCCTGCCACAAAGTGGGTTGAACTCCAAAAGAGACCTCTGCGATCGATTCAGCATAGGAAACCGGCAAAAAATCGTACACTGATTCAATATCAGGATGTTCAAAGTCACCCGCAGGCCAATGCCTGTTTTGCGTATTGTAATTGAGCTTTCCAGCCACAAATAGCTTTTGACTTGATAAAATCGGGGAATAAACTTCAGCTTCAACCAATTTATCGGTACCCATTTCGACATTAAACGTCATTTCAGCACCATGAGAGTTCAGGTTAGTAAAATTAGCTGACACTCCAATGCCGTATTGGCTGACAGTGCTGAAATCATCTTCTAGGAAAAAACGAAAATCAAGATAATTAGGACCCCATGACTTTTCATTAACTTCAAGCACTAATATGGTTGCGCCTCCAATTTCTTCAAAATGATAAGTAATGAGTTCGAATCGATCGAGTGCGTATAAATTCTCCACTGCTTTTTCAATTTCGGCGGTTTTCAGTACTCTGCCAGTTTTCAATTCCAAACGATTAGTCAATAAAATATCACTATAGTGAGTATTGTTAATAATCATAATTTGATCGACTACACGTTCATCACCATATTTAAGCATCTGACGCTTATCTTGCTTTTTATCAATATACTTTTGGTAATCTGCACCCGATAAACGCAAAGGGGCCAACTTAGATTTCAACTGATAAGTCACATCGTAACCAGCTTGAAAGGCTTCGGACATCTTATCAAACTCAACGGTTTCCATTTGCCCCACATTAGGGCGAATATAGATATCATCACTTTGTAATTTATCGACTTGATCTTGTGTGCTACGGCGTACGAGATAATTGGAGAGTTGATCGGCTACGGTTAATAAGCCGGTAAATTCATCTTTCTCTTTGTAATCAGTACTGATATCGACGGCGATAACAATATCCGCTCCCATCGCCCGAGCTATCTCTACTGGCATATTATTGACAACACCACCATCGACCAATAAATGCCCATTCAGCTCATACGGAGGTAATGCACCAGGAACGGACATACTTGCCATCATAGCGTCGACTAAATAGCCGTTATCAAGTACCACTTCTTCTAGTTCGACAATATCAGTAGCAATAGAACGATAAGGTATCGCTAATTGGTCAAATGAATCAAATTGCCCAAGATTTCCTGTAGTTTCACGCAAAATGCGCAGCATATTTTGTCCTTGAACTACTCCTGTCGGTGAGCGTACTTCTCCAAACCTTAAACCAAGGTCGGTATTCACCTGATAACGGTCTTCATATTCTTTATCTCGTACGCGTCGCTGACTTCGGTCTACACGATCTCGATAACCACTATTCCAGTCGACACTGTAAATAAAACTTTCGATTTCGTCTGCACTCATACCAACGGCATAAAGCCCACCAACATAAGCTCCCATACTAGTGCCAGTAACTATATCAACAGGAATATGCATTTCTTCTAGAGCTTTTAACACACCAATATGTGCTGCCCCTTTTGCTCCTCCACCAGCAAGTACAACGGCAATTTTAGGACGTTGTTCATCATCAACTGAGTTTACCGCAGCAAAAGAATAATGCGATGTCAAAATGGCACCACAACACAATCCTAGTGCACGTATTAATAAGCTCAAACTACGTCGCATGAACCTCTTCCTTATTATTTCCGATAAAGACTTAATATAATTGATCGATATATTAAGCAAACCTTGCTTATTCTTATTATTAGTATGTCATCAGCTTCACTCGACACTACCAGTCAAAAAAGCTTTGCAACCAATTTTTCTTCTTCTCACATTCGTTTCTTATTTGACCTGTCTTATCCCAAACTGGGAGCTTGTATTGACTATTGCAATCGACTGTCAGTGCACCTTGTGAGTTTTTTTCAAAACCTAATGTAGTTACTTGCTTTGGCCAAGGTAACTCTAATCTTTCTGGAATACGTTGCTGCAAATATTGAGCATACACTCGTAATGCACCACTTGCGCCAGTAAGCTTGGTTGGTTGATTATCATCTCGTCCTACCCATATAGCAGTAACTTCTCTTCCATCGACTCCGACAAACCAACTGTCTCGACTATCATTGCTTGTACCAGTTTTACCTGCCAAACTGGCCCAAGAAAACTGACTTTTCAGAAAACGTCCTGTCCCTTCAGCCACGCCTTGTTTCATAGCATATGTCGTTAGCCATGCAGCTTGCTCGTCGACAGCTTGGGAAGATCTTAGTATAGAGCGATAGCGTACTTCACCATTCATATCAATAACAGAACGCAATGCTGATAACTTCGCCTGTTTACCTGAATTCGTTAACGTTTGATACATCTGCGCAACTTCAAATGGCGTTAAAGAAAAAGAGCCTAAGAACATCGATGGGACAGGACGAATCTCTTTTTTATCGACACCTAAACGTTCTAGAGTTTCCGAAACTGCTGGAATACCTAATTCCATACCTAATCGCACAGTAGGCACATTTAAAGATTTTGCTAAAGCAAGATACAAAGGCACATCACCACGGAATTTACGGTCAAAGTTGCGTGGTGACCAAACCGTTCCATTGCTTCCTTTCAAACTCAATGGAGTATCATGTAAAGTTGTAGCTAGATTATACTTTTCTGGATTCTCCAGTGCCGTTAAATAAATCGCGGGTTTGACCAAAGAGCCAATCGGACGACTCGCGTTCAGAGCTCGATTAAAGCCTTCATAACCAACACGTTTACCTCCTACCATGGCACGAATTTCACCACTGTGCCTATCGACTGCAATAGCGGCACCTTCCAATTCTTTGCCAGCACGTTTAGCCAGTTCTGGAATCTTCTTACCAATAGCTTTTTCTAGAGTATCCTGAGAGACCGGATCAAGTGAGGTGAACAAGCGTAAGCCTGTATCAGTTTTAAAGCTATCACCCATCTTATCTTTCAGCTCTATAGTTAATTGCTGAAAATAAGCAGGCTGTCTACTCGCGATTTTAGGGTGACTTTGAATATCTAGCGGGCGTTCTACTGCTTGTTCATATTGTGCCGCTGTCAGCATATTTTGCTGCATAAGTAATCGCAAAACTAAGTCACGACGTTCTTTAGCTCGTTCTGGTTTGCGTATAGGATTGTAGTAGGAAGGTCCTTTGACTAACCCTACTAACATCGCTAACTGATCAATTCTTAGTTCTTGTATTGGTTGACCAAAATAATAACGCGATGCCAGTGCAAAACCATGAATCGCATCACCACCACTTTGACCTAAATAGACCTCATTAAGGTAGGCTTCCAAAATGCGATCTTTGCTGTAACGATAATCTAATATCAGAGCAATATAAGCTTCACGGATCTTACGCCAAATCGTTTTCTCTCGAGTCAAAAATAGGTTTTTTGCTAGCTGCTGGGTTAGTGTACTACCACCTTGAACAGTTCTCCCAGCACGAATATTAGCCACAAGAGCCCGCCCTATTGCTAAAGGCGAAATACCATCATGTTGGTAAAAGTGACGGTCTTCTGTTGCTAAAAGCGCATCAACTAAAATTTCAGGAAATTGATCACGGCGTAAAAACAAACGTTGTTCACTTTGATCTTTTTCAAGCATTCCCAACATCTTTGGTTCAATGCGTAAATACCCTAGATCGCCTTTTGATTCTAAAGATTGAATTCGCTTCAAACCGCTATCTGAAAAGTACAGCATGACATGACGATCAGGTTCTGGGCCATCAGCAAACTCAAAAGGACGTCTAATTAATTCAATTCGTGTCGAAGAGGAAGAATATTCTCCCGGATAACGTGGCTGACTGACTTTTCGATAATTGAGTACATCCAGTTCATTACGCATTTCTTTGATCGAAATCGCCTTACCTGGCTCTAGATCTAAAATTCGTGCATAAACCACAGTCGGTAGATCAAATAATTGACCATCAAAACGATCTTTGACAATTCCGTCAAGATAAACACCGACGAATACAAGTACCGCGGCAAGTGCTAAACCAGCTTTCCAACTAAATGATAAAAAGGTTTTCCACCAAGAGCGGTTATTTTTTTTCGATGCTGCTCGTTTCGGACGCTTAGAACCACTTTTAGTGCTCTTTGAAGATTGTTTCGGCTTACTTCTTTTCGCCGGCGTTTTTTTAGAGGTTGGCTTTTTCGTATCAGTCATTGTTCAATTGTCTTTTTGTTTTTGTTGTTGCTCGGTGCATTGCTGGATCATCAGGCCAAAGGTGCTTAGGATATCGCCCTTTCATCTCTTTTTGCACTTGTTTATAACTGCCGGCCCAAAAAGTAGCGAGATCACTGGTCACTTGAAGCGGACGTTGTGCTGGTGAAAGAAGCTCCAACACCAAACGTTTACGACCTTGAGCGATCAAAGGAGAATGACTTTCACCAAACATTTCCTGCATGCGAACCGATAAAATGGGATCGGCACCAAACTGATAACGAATGGCTTTTTTGTTTCCTGTCGGCAACAGATAATATTGAGGGAGCCACTCATCAAGATGTTGATTCAATGGCCAACCTAAACGAGCATTTAACGCTTCGGTTAAATTCAGTTGGTTCAATTGTTTAAGCGATGATATACCACTCATATAAGGCTCTAGCCATTGTTCCAACTCTGCTAACAAACTCGTATCATCAAAACTTGGCCAAGCTTGCTCCGGCAGCCATTCTATCGCACAGCGAATTCTTTCCAATAGTGCTTGCGCTGATGCTGACCAATTTAGACTTTGTAAGCCTTTACGACGAACAAAAGTGAGCAGGGCTTGAGTCATTTTATCTTGGCTAGGCTGAGGCAACTTTTCACGTTTAATGATAAGTTGACCAATTTTGAGCTGGCACTCAGCAATCAAGCGGCCTTTGCTTTCATCCCAATCTACGATCTCGTGAGATGAAAATACATCGCCAAATGTCCGGTTAAGATCCTCTATCTCTAACTCACACGCTAAGTGTATTTGGCTTGCGTTAGAGTGTGAACGCATCAAGTCAATCACAACCAGATGCTCACTCGACGCTAATACATCAGTTTCTTGGCATACTGCTCCATGGCCGTTGGCTAAGATAAAACTCCCCGGTTGATTCGGTCTTTGTTGTCCAATTCTATCTGGAAAAGCAATGCTGACCGCAAGTGGAAGTAACCTCTCATCAACGGCCTGTAAATCAAAATCGTGTTTTAAGCTCTGAGCCAATCTTTTCGCCCGCTGTAATAATAATGTTCTTTTCGGATGCCCCCCAGTTTTCCAATGGTGCAGGCTATCTGTTAAGTGAGTGACATGGCGCTCAGGCTCTTCTATTAACGCCACAGCCGCCAACGCGGTATTGAGCATCGTTTGGCTATGTTCCGATGCTCGAATCAGCATGGCGGCACAGCGAGGCTCAACACCTAACTGGTGCGCGGCTTTTCCTTGTTGTGTTAATTGACCTTGTGGCGTCATTAAAGCCAGAGAGATAAGTAACTGTTGGGCTTGTTTCAAAGCTGCTGGTGTCGGAGGGTTTAACCACAACAAATCCGACGCATGGGTTGTCCCCCAATAAGATAATTCCATCACCAAGCTAGCAAGATCAGAATGTAAAATCTCTGGTTGCGGAACAAGGGGCTGCTGTTTGAACTGACTTTCAGAATAGAGGCGCACACAAACGCCCGTTTCTAGACGTCCAGCTCGGCCGGCCCGTTGAATTGCAGATGACTGTGCAATACGCACTTGTTCTAAACGTGTAGACCCGTTATTTAAATCAAAACGTGCGACGCGCTCTAAACCGGAGTCAACGACCAAGCGAATCCCTTCTATGGTCAGAGATGTTTCAGCAATGTTGGTCGCCAAAACCACTTTACGCTTGCCTTTTTGGACCGGATTGATCGCTTTCTGTTGAGCTTCAACACTCAATTGCCCATAAAGCGGTAACACTTCAATTTCAGGAGACAAACTAGAGAGCAGTTCCTCAACACGTTTTATGGCAGCCATACCGGGTAAGAAAGCCAGTAAAGACCCAGATTCATGCTCAAGAAGGTGAGTGATGGTTTTCGCCATTACTGGGGCAAGTTGTTCGTTCCTTCCCATGGGAAGATAACGTGTTTCTACGTCAAAGCTGCGGCCTTCAGACTCGATATAAGTCGCCTCAGGCAATAGTGTTTGCAAGGCTTCTTGGTCTAATGTTGCCGACATCACAACCAGTTTAAGGTTATCACGCAGTGCTTCCTGAACTTCAAGGCTAAAAGCCAACGCCGTATCAGCGTGCAAACTGCGTTCATGAAACTCATCGAAGATCAGCAAATCAACCCCGCTTAACTCGGGATCAGCTTGAATCATGCGCGTCATGATCCCTTCAGTCACGATCTCCAGTTGAGTGATTTCACTGACTTTAGTTTCTCCACGAACACGGTAACCGACTCGTTCCCCCACCGACTCACCAAGTTGCTTTGCGATATAACGCGCAATATTTCGAGCAGCCAGACGTCGAGGTTCCAACATGATAATTTTACCCGTCACCACTTGGCTCTTAAGCAATTGCAAAGGGAAGTACGTTGACTTACCTGCACCTGGGGCAGCTTTTAGAATCACTTGATGTTGATGCTTGACCGCGGTGAGCAATGATGGCATCACGGCCTCAATCGGCAATTGTGACAAAGAACATTCCTTATGTTGTAATCAAGCCAACATTGTACATAAAAACCAAATGGTCTAAATCAACAAATGCATTTTATCCCTACATTAAAGTCAGCCACACTACTCAAACGTTATAAACGCTTCCTAGCAGACATTAAACTTAATGATGGTGAGATCCGTACCATTCACTGCGCCAATACTGGAGCAATGACTGGCTGCGCAACGCCAGGTGATATCGTATGGTTTTCAACTTCAGATAATCCTAAAAGAAAATATCCAAACAGTTGGGAACTCAGTGAGACGGGTCAGGGTCATAAGATATGCGTCAACACTGCACGAGCAAATCAACTAGTTGTTGAAGCTATAAAAAATAACGTAATCACAGAGCTCCAAGGTTACGACAAACTTCAAACTGAAGTTAAATATGGCCAAGAAAATAGCAGAATTGACATTTTACTCACCTCACCCGATAAAAAAAGCTGTTATGTAGAGGTGAAAAGCGTCACTTTGCTGGATGAAAATACAACATCGGGTCAAGGATATTTTCCTGATACGATCACAACTCGTGGCCAAAAACATCTAAGAGAACTCACAAAAATGGCCCTTAATGAAAATAGATCTATACTTTTGTTCGCTGTTTTACATTCAGGTATTGAAAAAGTCTCTGCAGCACACCATATAGATGCCAAATATTCATTGTTATTAAAACAAGCACAAGACGCGGGAGTAGAGATCCTCTGCTACAAAGCAGAGTTAAACAGTGCTGAAATCACACTCACCTCTGGTATTAAATTTGTCAATAATAGAGAAATATGAAGCTTTCTTCATATTGACAATAAGTTTGTGATTCATTCATTGCTTCCAGCGCCTCTTTTTGCTATAGATACCCGCCTTAAATTTACTGCCGAGCAGTGACTAGGTGTAAGTAGGAGATGCTTTATGCCAGAAACAAAGAAAAAAACGATTGGCATTCTTGCCATTGCTGGTGTGGAACCATATCAGGAAAAGCCTGGTGAAGAATACATGTCACCAGAACAAGTTGAACACTTTACAAAAATTCTAACCGCTTGGCGTAACCAGCTTAGGGAAGAAGTTGATCGTACCGTGCACCATATGCAGGATGAAGCTGCAAACTTTCCTGACCCTGTTGATCGTGCTTCTCAAGAAGAAGAGTTCAGTCTAGAACTACGCAACCGTGATCGTGAACGCCGCCTAATTAAAAAGATAGAAAAGACACTCGATAAAATTACTGAAGATGACTTTGGTTTCTGTGAGTCTTGTGGCGTCGAAATCGGTGTACGTCGTTTAGAAGCAAGGCCAACTGCTGACCTCTGCATTGACTGTAAAACACTGGCTGAAATAAAAGAAAAACAGATGCAAGGCTAATCGCCCAGTAGGCTGTTTTGTTAGGGAGCGACGGCTCCCTTTTTATTTGTGGTTTGCTAATAACTTCGAGATATAAACATGACACGCTACGTGGGACGATTCGCCCCATCACCTTCTGGTCCATTACACTTTGGTTCTCTTGTTGCAGCTTTAGGTAGCTACTTCCAAGCTAAAGCGAACCAAGGTATATGGTTAGTTAGAGTTGAAGATCTTGACCCACCAAGAGAAGTTGCTGGTGCCAAACAAGCAATTTTACAAACCTTGCAAGCTTATCAATTGCACTGGGATGGTGATGTAATTTACCAAAGTGACCGTCATGATTTGTACCAAAAGCAAATAGATATGTGGCTCGCTAACGGTGACGCTTATTACTGCCAGTGTACACGCAAGCAAGTTAAAGAGCATGGTGGATTTTACCCTGGGACCTGTCAGAATAAAGGTTTAACAGAAGGCGCAATCCGCCTTAAAGTGACTCAACCAGTGATGACGTTTTTTGATCTCAAGCATGGAAAAGTAGCTTTACCACAAAGCTTGAGCAACGAAGATTTTATTATAAAACGTCGTGATGGGTTATTTGCCTACAATCTTGCGGTAGTATTAGATGATATTGACCAAGGGATTACAGAAGTTGTTCGTGGAGCAGACCTCATCGAGCCTACAGGCAGACAAATTCATTTATATCGATTACTTGACCAGCCAGAAGTAAGCTATTTACATCTTCCATTGGCCATAGATAAAAACGGTAACAAGCTTTCAAAACAGAACCATGCAACGGCCATAGATGTCGATAACCCTAAGCCAACTTTGTTAAAGGCGATGATGTTTTTAGGTTTTACAATACCTGATAGTATTCAAGCGGATAAAATAAGTAATATCCTCGAATGGGGTTGTCAGAATTGGCACTTAAATCAACTACCATTAGAGCTAGAAATCACGACATGATTCTCAAATGGCACAGTGTAGGCTATCATTAGCCGAAAAATCCGCCCTTGAGGCATAGAGACTAACTAAAGCAGACATGGTGAAAACCAGAGGCTGCCAGATGCACATGAATAAAAACGACTATACACCAAGCGAATCGACCATGATCCCAGAGCTCGCTCTCAATGTCATTACTCGTGAAGAACACAATATTTCACGCAAACAGATCAGTGATAACGCCCTGAAGGTGCTATACCGACTCAATGGTGCTGGTTTCGAAGCTTACCTTGTCGGTGGTGGCGTTCGCGACTTATTGCTGGGACAACACCCAAAAGACTTTGATATTGCTACTAATGCGACACCTGAACAAATCAAACAATTGTTCAGAAATTGCCGCTTGATTGGCCGACGTTTCCGCCTTGCTCATATTATGTTTGGCCGTGACATTATTGAAGTAGCCACTTTCCGTGGTCACCATCAAGAGCAAAAAAATAAAAACGTCTCTCAACAATCAAAAGAAGGGATGTTATTACGTGATAACGTTTATGGCACCATTGATGAAGACGCTGAACGCCGCGACTTCACCATTAATTCAATGTATTACAACATTGCTGATTACTCGATTCATGACTATGCTCGAGGCATGGAAGATCTTGAAGAACGATTGGTTCGTCTGATCGGTGAGCCTGAGACTCGTTATCGTGAAGACCCAGTTCGCATGCTACGTGCGATCCGTTTTGCGGTAAAACTTGATTTCGATATTGAAGAAGATACCGCTGCACCAATTGAGTATATGGCGCCACTATTACGTGACATTCCATCTGCACGATTGTTTGAAGAATCCCTGAAATTACTTCAATCAGGTTATGGATTAGAAACCTATCACCTAATGCGTGAATACAATCTATTCCAACAGTTATTTCCTACGATTTCTGAATATTTCACGGAAGATTATGAATCTCACACTGAGCAAATGCTTGACTTAGTTTTAGATTCTACTGATATGCGTATCGAAGACGGCAAGCGCATCAATCCAGCGTTTATGTTCGCAGCAATGCTTTGGTACCCGCTGTGCGAGCTCGCAGATAAACTTATGGAGCAGCGTAAGTTAAGCCACTACGACGCAATTATGGAAGCGAGTAATATCATTCTTGATGACCAAGTCAAGACGATCGCAATTCCCCGCCGTCATACCGCCACCATCCGAGAAATTTGGCAACTTCAGCTTAGACTTCCTCGCCGCAGTGGCAAACGTGCTTTCCGTCTTATGGAGCTCAATAAATTTAGAGCTGGCTTCGATTTTCTTGAAATGCGTGGAGAAATTGAAGGTGGTGAAACACAGAAGCTTGCCAAGTGGTGGGAAACTTTCCAGAATGCAGGGCGAGAAATGCGCCAAGCAATGGCTAACGATGTCGACGGTCAAGCACCAAAACCAGGCCAGCGTCGTCGTAAACCTTCTCGTAAGAAAAAGAGTAAACCGACAACATGATAACAGCTTACATTGCGGTAGGCAGCAATTTGGCTGATCCTGTCAGCCAAGCAAAACAAGCAATAGAAGCCCTAAAAAAGCTACCAAGATCCGAGTTTTTGCAGGCTTCTTCGTTGTATAGCAGCGCACCAATGGGCCCGACAGATCAACCGGATTATGTTAATGCGGTCATTGCCATTAAAACCGATTTAGCTCCATTAGAGTTACTTGATTGCACTCAGGCGATTGAACTGGAACAAGGACGGGTTCGTAAAGAGGAACGCTGGGGGCCAAGAACCTTGGATCTCGATCTCATTCTTTACGGAAATCAAACCATAGATTCTCCGAGATTAACCATTCCTCATTATGGAATGAAAGAGCGAGAGTTCGTTCTTTACCCTCTTGCAGAAATCGCCCCAAATCTCTGTCTCCCTGACGGAACAGAACTTTCATCATTATTAGCACAAGTGGATCAAAACGGGTTGAGTATTTGGCCATCATAGCCAGCGCCTAGCAGGATAATAACATGAAAAAAATCACCATTAACGATCTAATGAAATGGAAACAAGAAGGTCGTAAATTTGCAACGTCAACCGCCTACGATGCAAGCTTTGCACAACTTTTCGAGAGCCAAGAAATGCCAGTACTGCTGGTTGGTGACTCACTAGGTATGGTGTTACAAGGCAAACCAGACACATTGCCTGTTACGGTTGAAGATATTGCTTACCATACACGCTGCGTGCGTGCTGGCAGTCCAAACTGTTTATTGATGGCTGATATGCCCTTTATGAGTTTCACTACTCCCGAACAAGCCTGTGAAAATGCCGCAGTCTTAATGCGTTCTGGGGCAAATATGGTAAAAATTGAAGGTGGTGAGTGGCTAATTGACACCGTTAAAATGCTGACAGAACGTGCTGTCCCTGTATGTGCACACTTAGGGCTAACACCGCAATCTGTCAACATCTTTGGGGGCTACAAAGTGCAAGGCCGCGATCAGGAAAAAGCCGATCGCATGGTGAAAGATGCACTCGCCCTTCAAGAAGCTGGAGCTCAAATTGTGCTACTTGAATGTGTGCCCGCCGATCTTGCAGCACGTATCACCCAAGTTCTTGATGTACCAGTAATCGGTATCGGTGCTGGTAATGCTACTGATGGTCAAATCCTTGTTATGCACGATATGTTCGGAATTTCAGCTAACTACATGCCAAAATTCTCGAAAAACTTCCTCCAAGAGACTGGTGATATTCGCACAGCCGTAGCTCGATACATCACTGAAGTTGAGAACGGTGCTTTCCCTGACGCTGAACACACCATTGCCTAAAGGATTCTTGCATGCAAACTTTTACCGCTATCTCAGCAATTCGCGAACAAATCAAAGCGTTTAAACGTGAAGGGCGTAACATCGCTTTTGTTCCTACGATGGGCAACCTACATGAAGGGCACCTAACCTTAGTACGTAAAGCGCGCGAATATGCCGACATCGTCGTGGTAAGCATCTTTGTTAACCCAATGCAATTCGAACGTAGCGATGATTTAAATAGCTACCCAAGAACTCTCGAAGACGATTTAAACAAACTGCTTGGAGAAAAAGTCGACGTCGTTTTTACACCGACACCTGACATTATCTACCCGGAAGGACTCGATAAGCAAACCCACGTCGATGTTCCTGAATTATCGACTATGCTAGAGGGCGCCTCTCGTCCTGGTCATTTCCGTGGTGTCACTACCGTCGTTAATAAGTTATTTAATATCATCCAGCCTAACGTGGCCTGCTTTGGGGAAAAAGACTTTCAGCAACTTGCTGTGATTAGAAAAATGGTCAGCGACCTCGCCATGGATATCGATATTATTGGTGTCCCTACGGTACGTGAAATGGATGGCCTTGCCATGAGTTCTCGCAACGGCCTCTTGACCATCGATGAACGTCAACGTGCGCCAGTTCTAGCACGTACAATGCGTTGGATTAGCAGCGCTATCCGAGGTGGTCGAGATGATTACGCATCTGTGATTGAGGATGCAAGCGATCAGCTGCGCGCTGCGGACCTCCACCCTGATGAGATTTTTATCCGTGATGCAAGAACCTTACAAGAAATTAATACCGAGACGACACAGGCAGTCATTCTTATGTCTGCTTTCCTAGGCAAGGTTCGTCTGATTGATAATCAAACACTTGATATGGCAGTAGAAAACAAAGAAGAAGCATCAGCAGACGAAGTAAATTCAACCAACGTTGAATAAGCTAGTTTTCCTCGTCAGTATCATAATGAATGAGTTACAGTGAGATTTAAAGCACATACCGCCCAATCAATAGACTCATCACCAAAACAACAAAAGCCGGTCTCAAACACTGACACCGGCTTTTCTATACTTCTATTTGGCGTTACCGGCCTCTATACCTATCAATGTCTCTAAGTGGCATAAGAAGATCGGATACTATTTTTACAGCAAACCAAATAGTTAGAGTTTTATCTCTCGAGGTAAAATACCTTTTTAAGTTTAGCTTCTTAAGCCAATTCCTTTTGTCACTAAGAAATGAGCAACAGCATAGAGCGCGACGACAAAAATGGTCAATACGCTAAAAGATGTCACAATGCCAACATCAGATACACCTAAAAAGCCATAACGGAAGGCGTTAACCATGTAGACAATTGGATTGAGTTTCGAAACACCTTGCCAAAATTCAGGCAAAAGACTTATAGAGTAAAATACACCGCCAAGGTAAGTCAGTGGAGTCAAGACAAAGGTCGGGATAATCGAAATATCATCGTATGTTTTTGCATATACAGCATTAATCAAACCTCCTAGTGAAAACACAACGGAAGTCATAAAGACGGTTGCAATGATGATCCCCCAGTGATCCACGTTAAGTTCCACAAAAAACAGAGAAACGCCAGTCACTATAGTGCCCACTAACAAACCACGCACAACGCCTCCCATCACAAAGCCAAGAATAATGACATAGCTAGGGACTGGAGCAACCATTAACTCTTCAATGTTCCGTTGAAATTTAGAGCTAAAGAATGAAGACGCGACATTCGAGTAGGAGTTCGTAATCACTGACATCATGATTAAACCGGGTACGATGTACTCCATGTAGCTAAAGCCCTCCATATCTCCGATACGAGAGCCAATCAAACTGCCAAAAATAATGAAATATAGTGTCATCGTAATTGCTGGTGGCACCAGTGTTTGCACCCAGATTCGTGTAAAACGATTAATTTCTTTGCTTAATAGGCTACAAAATGCCGTCCAATAGAGTTTGTACATTATTGTGATCCTCCTCGAACGATACTGACAAACAACTCTTCTAGTCGATTGGCTTTATTGCGCATCGATGTGACCTTCACACCACAATCAGACAACTGATTAAACACACTATTCAGCCCTTGGCTTTTTTCGATTTCAATTTCTAATGAACCATTCACCAGCGTTTGTTTGTTCACATCGGCTAATTGAGGCAAAGTACCCTGATATTCAAAATCTAAAATGAAAGTTTCAACGTGTAATTGGTTAAGCAAGGCTTTCATCGTGGTATTTTCAATCAACTCACCTTTGTTAATGATACCAATATGACGACAAAGCATCTCCGCCTCTTCAAGATAATGGGTCGTCAAAATAATCGTAATGCCTTGTTCTTGATTGATCTCCTTCAGGAAGTCCCACATCGAACGGCGCAACTCAATATCAACACCCGCTGTCGGTTCATCTAAGATCAGTAACTGCGGCTCATGCATTAATGCTCGAGCAATCATCAAGCGGCGTTTCATGCCTCCCGATAAATTACGCGCACGCTCTTTACGCTTCTCCCAAAGGTCAAGCTTAGTCAGGTACTTTTCAGCTCGCTGCTTGGCTAAAGCCTTAGAAACACCATAATAGCCGGCCTGTTGAATAACAATCTGCTCAACCGTCTCAAACTGGTTGAAATTAAATTCTTGCGGCACTAAGCCCAAGTTTTGTTTCGCCAACTCAAGGTGTGTATCCATGTCATAGCCGAATACTTTGACGCTTCCTGAAGTTTTATTCACTAAGGAAGATATAATCCCTATCGTCGTCGATTTACCTGCGCCATTAGGCCCTAATAGTGCGTAAAAGTCCCCTTTTTCGACGGTTAAACTCATCCCTTTTAGCGCTTCAAAACCTCCAGCGTATGTCTTACGCAGTTGTTCTATTTCTAATGCATATGTCATTTCATCACTGCCATCTGTGAGTTAATCATTTAAACCCATTCATCTTTTACTCTTAATGGGTTATCAATTTCCCAGTGAGTTTATCGTCAAATGACGATTAAAACAAACCTATAATTTACAGAGTTTCAAAGCGTCTAATCTTGGAGACTAATGATCCTTCAAGAACGAAAGGTAGGGTGATTAAACTAGATAAATTCTCTACCCAATTGATCCCAGGATATTTGGGTATATTCGCAGGATGTCAGATAAGCGAATAGAGGTTACGTTGTTAATAAAACAAGAGAGTCATCTTGTTCTACTTGCTTAATCGCTGCATTTAAAGCTTCATAACGGAATTTGAAGCTATTTTCATCTGGAACTAAATCAAGCACATGAAATTTCTCTAATTGCTCACGAGTCCGTTCATTGGGGCACAACAAATACACCGAACATTGCGCTTCGAGTGCATCTTTAATAGCATTTTCAAGAGCAAGACCGACTGTCACATCGATCATGGGGACATCGCTGAGATCAAGGATCATCGCTTCATAATCTCTGATACTAGAGTGCTGACGAGAAATCGCTTTCGAGACACTGAAGATCATAGGGCCAGATAAATAGAAAAAGAGGACTTTTCCATTAGCTCGATCAAGCAGATTCTTTTCACTATCAGTGAGCGGTACATCATCTTCATCAGCATCACTGATCGCTTTTACTTGTCGTGCTTGCTCACGACTCAACCGTTCAATAATAATAATGTTTGAAATAAATACACCGAGTCCGACGGCAACAATCAAGTCAACAAATACGGTCAGCAACATCACCCCATACATCACCGCCATACCAGGAAAGCTCACTTTATGTACTCGCTGAATAAAACTCCAGTCAAGAATATTCACTCCAACGTAGACAGCAATTCCTGCCAGTACAGCCATCGGAATCGGAGCCGTTAATCCACTTGCTACTAACACCACGAACGCTAAGATTAAGGCACGAATAACTCCAGATAATGGGGAACGTGCCCCCACTTGAATATTGGTGACCGTTCCCATAGTTGCACCAGCACCAGGAAGTGCACCAAACACACCAGAAATCATGTTTGCAAAACCCTGACCACGTAATTCTTTATCTGAGTTATGCTCCTTGCGTGTCAGCGAGTCGCCAATAACCGCAGTTAACAAGGTATCAATACAACCTAAGGTTCCCAGCACAAGTGCATCGATCACCATTTCCATGAATATAGCTGGCTCGACATGAGGAACCACTAATGAAGGCAAGCCTGCTGGAATCTCACCGATCCGGCGTATATCATCAACATCAAAAAACATCACCGACAAAACCGTGACAATGACTAATGCAACTAATTGTGCTGGAACGTATCTACGGTACTGCCTTGGGAAAAAAAATAAGATCACTAATGTGAGTAGCCCTAGGAATAATTCACTGAACTTAAGATTTGAAATGGTCTCTGGCAATGCTGATAACGTTCCAGTGACTCCACCTAAAGGCGCTGGGTACCCCAGCAGAGGAGAGAGCTGCAAGATGATCAAAATAACGCCAATGCCAGACATAAAACCTGAGATAACGCTGTAGGGCATAAGGGTAATATATTTACCCAACTTAAGTGTACCAAGCAATACTTGAAATGCACCAGCCATCATCACGACTGTAAATGTCATCGCCATCCCGGTTTCCGGGTATTTGGCCATCATACTGGTCAATACTGCTGTCATAATGACTGTCATCGGGCCAGTCGGCTCAGAAATAAGGGTATTGGAGCCACCAAATAGTGAAGCGAATAACCCGACCATGATCGCCCCCCATAACCCTGCTTCAGCTCCAGCTCCTGAAGCAACGCCAAATGCTAACGCTAAAGGCAGTGATATGATAGCGGTGGTGACGCCTCCGAAAGCATCTCCTCTTAAGTCGATATCCTTAAATCGGTGACCAAACATTAACTCTGCTTCCTGCATTTAAACAAAAAATACTTTTAATCTAACAAATATTTCAATCAACACCGAAAAAAAAACACAGATAACAGAAAGTGATTATCTACAAGTTGAATAATGACTGCATAATCTATGAATTTCAGCGCTAGAACTCGTCAGATGAGTCATGTTAGGTGAATATTTAACAGGATTGAAATTGTAACATTGTGTATAGTTATAACCGAGTAGCCTCAGATGCTTGGGTAAAAGACTTAGAGATCACACTATCTATAAAAACCTTGTGATCTATTCAGTAACATTCTTTTTATGACTAGGGAAGTGAGTTTCAGATGCCAGAAATGAAACAATTATTCGAAAATAACTCAAAATGGTCAGAAGAAATCAAATCTGATCGCCCTGAATACTTTGCAAAACTTGCCGAAGGCCAAAAGCCGGACTTTCTTTGGATTGGTTGCTCTGATAGTCGAGTTCCGGCGGAACGATTGACAGGCTTATATTCTGGTGAGCTATTCGTTCACCGTAATGTTGCCAACCAAGTCATTCATACCGATTTAAACTGTTTATCAGTCGTCCAATATGCTGTTGATGTTCTCAAGGTAAAACATATTATTGTTTGTGGTCATTATGGTTGTGGAGGGGTAAAAGCGGCTATTGATAATCCACAGCTTGGGTTAATCAATAACTGGTTACTCCATATTCGCGATTTGTACTTTAAACACCGTGACTATCTAGACCAACTCCCAGAAATAGATAAGGCTGATAAGCTTGGCGAAATAAATGTTGCTGAGCAGGTCTATAACTTAGGTAATTCTACTATCATGCAGAATGCTTGGGAAAGAGGACAAGATGTAGAAATTCATGGTGTTGTATACGGCATTGAAGATGGTAAATTAGAATATCTAGGTATTCGTTCAAACTCAAAAGAAACCGTCGAAGCTTCTTACCAAAAAGCACTCTCAACAATCCTAAATTCAGAAAATAAATTACTTTGCCGCTGAACTAAAAGGATAACCCTGACTAGATAAAAAAACGCTCATTACAAGTTAATGGGCGTTTTTTTATTCAAAGGAATACTAATTACTCTTGAGGTACCACTTTGCCAATAAAGGGTAAATGACGATATTTCTGTGCATAATCAATACCGACTCCCACAACAAATTCATCTGGGATAGAGAACCCAACCCAATCAATGGGTACTTCAATTTCACGGCGAGATGGCTTATCAAGCAGAGTGCAGATAGCAATAGATTTGGGTTCACGTAAAGACAGGATTTCACGGATCTTATTTAATGTATTACCAGTATCAATAATATCTTCAATAATCAATACATCCTTTCCTTTAATATCATCATCAAGATCTTTTAAAATCCGTACATCTCGTGAGCTTTCCATTGTATTGCCATAGCTAGAAGCCGTCATAAAATCTACCTGATGAGTCAATTGAATTGCACGAGCTAAATCAGCCATAAATACAAATGAGCCACGCAGCAAACCAACTAAAACTAGGTCTTCGCTGCCTTTGTAGTGTTCCGTAATTTGCTTACCTAATTCACAGATTCGATCATGAACTTCTTGCTCAGAAATCATTACTTCTATTGTATGTTTCATACTTTACTCAATTTTCTTTAGAGGTTGAGGTTGATCGTACGCAAGCGAGCACCCTATTTCTGCCAATAAGTGTAACACCCCCTCTTTCAACTGAGAAGTTTCACATTAAATCATTCATTATTTTGATGTATGTCTTATTTTTAAAAGTTTCATAGTTGAATTGGTCATTAGTTGTAACATTTTTGTCTACAAAACGCACATCACATATTGACCTGAGCCATATGCACCATTACACTCATAGACGCTTAAAAGCAATTATTAAAATAATTAATTAGGGGATATACCCCAATAATATCAACTCAAATGGCAAGGAATATAACTATGGACTCAATAGCTAAGAGACCTCGAACAAGGCTTTCTCCTCTAAAACGTAAACAGCAGCTGATGGAAATCGCACTAGAAGTGTTTGCCCGTCGCGGTATCGGTCGTGGCGGTCACGCTGATATTGCAGAAATAGCACAAGTTTCTGTTGCAACTGTTTTTAATTATTTTCCAACTCGCGAAGATCTGGTTGATGAAGTGTTGAATCATGTTGTACGCCAATTTTCAAACTTCTTATCTGATAATATTGATTTAGATATTCATGCTCGCGAAAACATCGCTAACATTACTAACGCGATGATTGAACTCGTCAGTCAAAATTGTTACTGGCTAAAAGTTTGGTTTGAATGGAGCGCTTCAACTCGTGATGAGGTATGGCCATTGTTTGTGACGACAAACCGAACTAACCAATTGTTAGTACAAAATATGTTCATCAAGGCTATTGAACGTGGCCAAGTACGTGAGCAGTTTGAGCCTGAAGTTCTGGGTAACTTATTCCATGGAATTTGCTACTCAATTTTTGTTCAAGCAAACCGCTCTAAAAACGAAGCAGAGTTGTCTCATTTAGTAAATTCATACTTAGAGATGCTGTGTATCTACAACTGTGATTAATTCAATTTTTTAATTAATCAGCATAAAGCCCGCTATACTAGCGGGCTTTTTACGAACATAAAAAACGCCGACAAAAGTCAGCGTTTTTTTATAGCGTTTTTAAAAATTACTTTTTCTTTTTTACTGCTTTTTTGTTTGGCAGGTCAGTGATTGAACCTTCAAATACTTCAGCAGCTAGACCCACAGACTCATGTAGAGTTGGGTGAGCATGAATCGTTAGCGCGATATCTTCAGCATCACAACCCATCTCGATAGCTAGGCCGATTTCACCAAGCAATTCACCACCGTTAGTACCAACAACAGCACCACCGATTACACGATGAGATTCTTTATCAAAGATCAGCTTAGTCATACCATCTGAACAATCAGATGCAATCGCACGACCTGAAGCTGCCCATGGGAATGTCGCAACTTCGTAGTTAATGCCTTCTGCCTTCGCTTCTTTCTCAGTCTTACCAACCCATGCCACTTCTGGCTCAGTGTAAGCAATTGAAGGAATAACTTTAGGATCGAAGTAGTGTTTCTTACCAGAAATAACTTCTGCTGCCACGTGACCTTCATGCACACCTTTGTGAGCTAGCATTGGTTGACCAACTACGTCACCAATTGCATGGATATGAGGAACGTTCGTACGCATTTGCTTATCAACGTTGATAAAGCCGCGCTCATCCACTTCAATTCCCGCTTTTTCAGCATCGATAAGTGCACCGTTTGGTACACGGCCGATAGCAACAAGAACCGCATCATAGCGCTCAGCATCTGCTGGTGCTTTTTTACCTTCCATTGAAACGTAGATACCGTCTTCTTTCGCTTCAACTGCCGTTACTTTCGTTTCTAGCATCAAGTTGAATTTGTCTTTAACACGTTTAGTGTAAACCTTAACGATGTCTTTATCCGCTGCAGGAATAACCTGATCGAACATCTCAACAACATCAACTTTAGAACCTAGAGATTGGTAAACTGTGCCCATTTCTAGACCGATGATACCACCACCCATGATCAGAAGTTTTTCAGGAACTTCTTTCAGCTCAAGTGCATCTGTAGAATCCCAAATTCGTGGGTCTTCATGTGGGATGAATGGCAGTTTAATAGGGCGAGAACCTGCCGCTACGATTGCATTGTCAAAGTTTACAGTCGTTGCTTCACCCTCACCTTCTACAAGGATCGAGTTAGGACCTGTGAACTTACCGTAGCCATTAACGACAGTCACATTACGCATCTTAGCCATACCACCAAGACCACCAGTCAATTGGGTAACAACTTTGTCTTTCCAGATACGAATCTTGTTGATGTCAGTTTGCGGCTCACCGAAAACAACGCCGTGCTCAGCCATTGCTTTCGCTTCTTCAATTACTTTTGAAACGTGTAATAGTGCTTTTGATGGGATACAACCCACGTTCAAACATACACCACCTAAAGAGCTGTAACGCTCGATAAGTACTGTTTCAAGACCTAAATCTGCACATCGGAATGCTGCAGAGTAACCAGCAGGACCAGAACCAAGTACAACAACTTGGGCTTTAATTTCTTTGCTCATTGTGACCTCTTGTAGTCATTATCCCTAACAGGCTGAGTAAGTATTGATTTATATAATTAACGTCTGTTTTGTTTTAAACCGTTATTTTCAGACCGCATCAGTTTACAGAGATGTTAATGGCATGAAAAGTAAATCAATTTAGCCTGTGAGCTAGACAACAGTTCGGCATCGAAAGCGTCTGCTTCCCCACCAAACCATTCGGTAATTCTAGTAACAGAGGCGGCTTAGTTGCCGCCTCTGAATCTTTATTCTTAATTAAAGAACAAGACGACGAATGTCTGATAGTGCGCCGTTTAGGAAAGTAATGAAACGCGCACCTTCAGCACCATCGATCACACGGTGGTCGTATGATAGAGACAGTGGAAGCTGTAAGCGAGGTTCAAATTCTTTACCATTCCATACAGGTTTCATTTCAGACTTAGACACACCAAGGATGCCCACTTCAGGTGCGTTTACGATTGGCGTAAACGCTGTACCGCCAATACCACCAAGGCTAGAGATTGTGAAACAACCGCCTTGCATATCAGCCGCAGTGAGCTTGCCAGCACGTGCTTTCTTAGAAACTGCCATTAGCTCTTCAGATAGCTCATAGATGCCTTTCTTGTTCACGTCTTTAAATACAGGAACAACAAGACCGTTTGGCGTATCTACTGCAATACCTACGTTTACGTACTTCTTAAGAATGATGCTTTCGCCATCTTCAGAAAGTGAAGAGTTAAACGCTGGGAACGCTTCAAGTGCTTTAGCAACCGCTTTCATGATGAACACAAGAGGAGTGATCTTCATTCCAGTGTCTTTCTTCGCTTCGATTGCGTTCTGCTCTTTACGGAATGCTTCTAGCTCAGTGATGTCAGCGTTGTCCCACTGTGTAACGTGAGGAATCATTACCCAGTTACGATGTAGGTTTGCACCAGAGATCTTCTTGATCTTAGAAAGCTTCTGAACTTCAGTTTCGCCGAACTTGCTGAAGTCAACTTTTGGCCAAGGTAGTAGACCAAGCGCTGCGCCGTCGCCTTTGCCAGATGCTGCTGCACCTACGCCAGATTCAAGACGCTTAAGTGCATCTTTAACGTAAGCTTGAACGTCTTCTTTTAGGATACGGCTCTTACGACCAGTACCTTTAACCTTAGATAGGTTAACGCCGAATTCACGAGCAAGACGACGAACAACTGGAGATGCGTGTGCGTAGTCGTTGTTCTCTTGGAAATCACCAGTCGCTGCAGGAGCTGCCGCCGCTGGAGCTTCAGCTTTAGGAGCTACCGCTGGAGCTGCTGCTTGTGCAGGTGCCGCTACAGGAGCTGGAGCCGCGCCTTCAACAACGAAGGTCATGATTAGAGAGCCAGTCGTTACTTTATCGCCCGCTGCAATCTTGATTTCTTTTACCGTACCAGCGAATGGTGCAGGAACTTCCATAGAAGCTTTATCGCCTTCAACAGTGATTAGAGATTGCTCTTCTTCTACTGTGTCGCCAACCGCTACCATTACTTCAGTAACTTCAACTTCGTCACCGCCGATATCTGGAACGTTTACTTCTTTCTCAGCTGGAGCCGCCGCAGGTGCCGCTGGAGCCTCTACTGCAGCAGGAGCCGCTGCTGCGCCTGAACCAGCAGTTTCGCTACCACCTACAGAGAAAACCATGATTAGAGAACCAGTTGTTACTTTATCGCCAGCAGCAACTTTGATCTCTTTTAGCGTACCAGCGAATGGCGCTGGAACTTCCATTGATGCTTTGTCGCCTTCAACCGTCAGAAGAGATTGCTCTTCTTCGATGCTGTCGCCAACTGCAACCATGATTTCAGTAACTTCTACTTCGTCGCCACCGATATCAGGAACGTGAACTTCTTTAAGTTCTGCTGCCGCTGCTGCTGGAGCTGGAGCTGCTGCTGGAGCCGCTTCTACTGCAGGAGCAGGTGCAGCAGCTGCTGCACCCTCGGCTTCGAAAATCATGATAAGAGAACCAGTAGTAACAGAATCACCTTCCGCTACTTTGATTTCTTTAACAATACCTGCTTGAGACGCTGGAACTTCCATAGAAGCTTTGTCGCCTTCAACAGTGATCAGAGACTGCTCTTCTTCAACCTTGTCGCCAACGCTTACAAGAATCTCAGTAACTTCAACCTCATCCGCACCGATGTCAGGTACATTAATTTCGATTGCCATTGCTTATTTACCTTCTAGTTAAGCGCTGTATTAAGCGTATTGTGGGTTAGTTTTTTCAGTGTCGATGTTGAACTTAGCAATCGCTTCAACGACTACTGACTTCTCAACATCACCACGTTTCGCTAGCTCAGTAAGAGCTGCAACTACTACGTAGCCTGCGTTAACTTCGAAGTGACGACGTAGGTTCTCACGGCTGTCAGAACGGCCGTAACCATCAGTGCCCAGTACTTTGTAAGACTCAGAAGGCATGAACGCACGAACTTGCTCAGAGTAGTTCTTCATGTAGTCAGTCGCTGCGATTGCTGGCTCAGTACCCATTACTTGTGCAATGTAAGGTACTTTCGCTTCTGCTTCTGGGTGAAGCATGTTGTAACGCTCTACGTCTTGACCGTCACGAGTTAGCTCGTTGAACGATGTTACAGAGAACACGTCAGATGCGATGCCGTACTCTTCGCTTAGGATAGTCGCTGCTTTACGTACTTCGTTCATGATAGTACCAGAGCCCATTAGCTGAACTTTAGACTTATCACCTGCGTAAGACTCAAGCTTGTAGATACCCTTACGGATGCCTTCTTCAGCGCCTTCTGGCATTGCTGGCATTGCGTAGTTTTCGTTCATTACAGTTAGGTAGTAGAACACGTTCTCTTGGTTCTCACCGTACATACGACGGATACCATCTTGCATGATTACTGCAACTTCGTAAGCGAATGTTGGATCGTAAGAGATACAGTTAGGAACGGTATTCGCCATGATGTGCGAGTGGCCGTCTTCGTGCTGTAAACCTTCACCGTTTAGCGTTGTACGACCAGCAGTAGCACCTAGTAAGAAACCACGAGCTTGTTGGTCACCAGCCATCCACGCCATATCACCTACACGTTGGAAACCAAACATTGAGTAGTAGATGTAAAACGGAATCATTGGCAGATCGTTTGTGCTGTAAGAAGTCGCAGCAGCAACCCAAGATGCCATTGAACCTAGTTCGTTGATACCTTCTTGTAGAACCTGACCTGAAGTTGCTTCTTTGTAGTAAGAAACGATATCGCGATCTTGAGGTGTGTAGTTCTGACCCTGCGGGTTGTAGATACCAATCTGACGGAACAGACCTTCCATACCGAACGTACGAGCTTCGTCACAGATGATAGGAACGATGTTCTTACCAATGTTCTTGTTCTTAAGCAGGATATTAAGAGTACGAACGTAAGCCATTGTTGTAGAGATATCACGCTTCTGCTCGCTTAGTAGCGGAGCGAACTCTTCTAGCTCAGGTGTTTTGAATTCTTGAGTGAACTTAGGTAGACGCTGTGGTGTGTAACCTTTTAGTTCTTTACGACGAGCGTGTAGGTATTCGTATTCCGCTGAACCTTCTTCAAGTTTCAGGTATGGAAGTTCTTTCACTGCTTCGTCAGTTAGGATGTCTTGAAGACCTAGGCGATCACGTAGGTGTAGTACGTGAGTCATGTCCATCTTCTTAACTTGGTGCGCGATGTTCTTACCTTCAGCTGCTTCACCCATGCCGTAACCTTTAACAGTCTTCGCTAAGATTACTGTTGGGCGACCTTTAGTTTCTGCTGCGTTTTTGTAAGCTGCGTACAGTTTAGAAGACTCGTGACCACCGCGCTTAAGTGCGAAGATTTCATCGTCAGTCATGTCTGCAACTAGTGCAGCTGTCTCTGGGTACTTACCAAAGAAGTGTTCACGTACGTAAGCACCATCTTTAGATTTAAATGTTTGGTAGTCACCATCTACCGTTTCGTTCATCAGCTGTAGAAGCTTACCTGTTGTATCTTTAGCAAGTAGAGCATCCCAGTTGCTACCCCAAATAACTTTAACAACGTTCCAACCAGCACCTTTGAATAGGCCTTCTAGTTCTTGGATGATGCTTCCGTTACCCATTACAGGGCCGTCTAGACGCTGTAGGTTACAGTTGATTAGGAATGTTAGGTTGTCTAGTTTCTCACGTGCAGCGAAAGACAGTGAACCACGTGATTCTGGCTCATCCATCTCACCGTCACCTAGGAACGCGTATACACGCTGTGCAGACGTGTCTTTTAGACCACGACCGTCTAGGTATTTAAGGAAACGAGCTTGGTAGATAGCAGAAATTGGGCCAAGACCCATAGATACTGTTGGGAATTGCCAGAACTCAGGCATCAATTTAGGATGTGGGTATGATGGGATACCTTTACCGTCTACTTCTTGACGGAAGTTGTCTAGCTGATCTTCAGTTAGACGACCTTCAACGAATGCACGAGCGTAGATACCTGGCGAGATATGACCTTGGTAGTAAACAAGATCACCACCATCCTTCTCGTTTGGAGCACGGAAGAAGTGGTTAAAACAAACTTCATAGAAAGCTGCTGCTGACTGATAAGAAGCCATATGACCACCAAGGTCTAGGTCTTTCTTAGAAGCACGCAATACGATCATGATTGCGTTCCAGCGAATAATCGAACGAATACGACGCTCAAGAGTTACATCACCAGGGTAAGCTGGTTCTTGTGCAGCTGGAATTGTGTTGATGTAGTTTGTGTTGATACCTGTTGGCATATCAACGCCGTCTAGACGTGCTTTTTCTAGAACGGTTTCTAATAGAAACTGTGCACGTTCTACACCTTCTTCACGAACAACTGACTCAAGGGCTTGAAGCCAATCTTGAGTTTCCAGTGCATCTACGTCATGCTTCATGTCAGACATGGCGATCTATCCTTCTGTTGGTTGGATCTACTGATTTAACTAAGCGGTTCTTGTATTAAGAATCGTTACCTTGTTGAATTCGGCGTAGAGAGCGCTCTCGTCGAGACTCTTCTCGGGTCAAATCCAACAATGTTTCTTCGATATAAGCCAAATGTGAATGTGACATTTCACGAGCCTTTTCAGGCAAACCAGAAACGATCGCATCGACAATATTAGCTCGGTGTTTACTGACTTTATCCACCACCTCTTCACGGCGATGAAGTAACTTCAAATTCTGTAGAACATTTTGTTCCAGTAAAGGGGCAAGACTACGCACAATATGAAGCAACACAACATTATGTGCAGCTTCTGTTAGAGCAATAAGAAACTGCATAACAGCAGCAGCTTCTGCTTCCACGTTATTGCTTTTTTGCTCTTTACTGATTTGCACCAAGCACGCTTGGATACGTTCAAAATCTTCTTTGGTACCACGTAACGCCGCAAAATAAGCACACAGCCCTTCCATCGCATGACGCGACTCTAAAAGATCTAGCTGCGTCTCAGAGTGACTGGACAATAAGTTTAACAAAGGGTCGGAAAAGCTTTTCCAGATGTTTTCACTCACAAACGTACCACCACCTTGGCGTCGGGTGAGTAAGCGCTTAGCTTCCAAACGCTGAATAGCTTCACGAATGGAAGGACGAGACACTTCAAACTGTTTTGCCAGTTCTCTCTCAGGCGGTAACTGCTGACCTGGAGATAAAGTCCCTTCCACTATCAGCCTCTCAAGTTCTTGTTCAATAACATCAGAAAGTTTTGGCTGACGAATCCTTTGATAAGCCATAAATATTGTTCTTCTACTTTTGCAGGTAATTGGTAATACCAATTTAATATGACCTTAAAATTAACATAAATGAGTGTTAAATGTCCAGCCAAAAGTTGACCCAAATCATAGAACCAAACCAGTTGCTACAGTCTAGTAACGTATGCCTAAAAAACCAGCAATGTAATTGGTATGACCAATTACATTCATAAAAACAATATGAATAATATAAAATCGATTCATAAATGAGAGATTCAACAAAGGTTGATAATTTATTTGTTCATTTTTAACAATTTAGCCTCAAGTTCGTTTCACATCTTTAAACTGACTATTAGGCATAATAATTAAAAGATAACAAATCATTCGACGTACAAAAAAGCACACTCTAATGCATTCCTTATCATGTTCACTATGATGCAGGATGGTGAGCAATGCCATGTCTGAACTTTTTCCAGTCAAAGCTTAGACCAGGATCGCTTTTTCTCAAGGGAGCTATAAATTGATGTCCGGTTATTCTTTCTTTATTAATGTTTGGGTAAGTCAACATCAGCGCCTGTGTTATTTTCACCAGAGCCTCGTACTGAGCCTCTGTATATGCAATAAAGTCGGTTCCTTCCAGCTCAATTCCGATCGAATAATCATTACAGCGTTCACGACCTGCAAAACTTGATAAACCTGCATGCCAGGCTCGGTCCAAAAAGGAGACAAATTGAATAATGTTCCCATCACGCTTGATAAGGCAATGCGCAGACACTCCAATATTATGAATAACATTGAAAAAAGGGTGAACTTTGGCATCAAGCTGTCCAGTAAAAAAGGCTTCTATATGTGAACCGCCAAATTGGCCCGGCGGTAAACTAATATTGTGAATGACCAGCAGAGAAATATCATTTTGTTCAGGGCGAGCATCAAAAAATGGCGAAGGAACATGTTTTATTTGTTGCAGCCAGCCCTTTTCAATTGTTAGACACATATCAACCTCTCTACTTTGTAAATTAACTGCTGAAATTATTAACACTGGAGAGTATCATTCGTTACCACCGACCTTTCAAGATAAGAATTGCGATGAACCATACACATAATAGTCAAGAACGCCTCGCCTACCTGAAACAACAACTGCCACTAGATATCACTCGAGCCGTTACCGATACACTAAAAGAAGATCTTGGTGGCTATTTGGATTCTGGCAAAGATATCACCGCATCGCTTATCCCTGCAGATGCGATAAACATTGCAACCATCATTACTCGTGAACATGGCGTGTTTTGTGGACAAGCATGGGTAGAAGAAGTGTTTAAGCAACTCGGTGGCAGAGTCACCATTGAATGGCACGTAACAGACGGTGATAAAGTTGAGCCTAATCAAACCTTGTGTACATTAACAGGCCCAGCTCGTGACTTACTGACGGGCGAACGCAATGCAATGAACTTTATTCAAACACTTTCAGGTTGCGCGACCATCACCGCAGAATACGCAGAAAAAATTGCTCATACCGAGTGTCGCCTGTTAGATACCCGTAAAACGATTCCGGGTTTGCGTAGCGCTTTAAAATACGCTGTCGCGTGCGGCGGTGGTTTCAACCATCGTATCGGTGTGTTCGATGCGTATCTCATTAAGGAAAATCACATCATCGCTTGTGGTGGCATTACACAAGCCATTACGACCGCTAAACACCTCAACCCTGGAAAGCCCGTTGAAGTTGAAACAGAGAGTTTAGAAGAGCTCCAGCAAGCGATCGAAGCCGGTGCCGATATCATTATGTTAGATAACTTCACCAAAGATATGATGCGTGAAGCGGTCAAAATCAATGCCGGTCGAGCAGCATTGGAAAACTCCGGTAACATTACTCTAGAAACCATCGCTGAATATGCTGAAACAGGCGTCGATTACATCTCAGTAGGCGCGTTAACCAAGCACCTGAAAGCAATGGATCTTTCGATGCGTTTTCAGTAATACATACTTTATGCTCCTGCCAATCAGCAGGAGCTAACTTCACTGCAAATCACTCAGCGACTGAACTCTTTCTTTCCCCCTGACTCCACTCCCTCGCAAAACTTTGTATTTTTGTTGCAACAAAAATACAAACAATCCAACCTCACTCGAACCCTGTCATATTATTTGTTTCTTGTTTTTTAAACAGTTTTTACCCTTCTGTACTCGATAATTGCTACCAGCCCCATTCATTGTTAAGGAAACACATGACAAGCAAGAAACAGAAACGCCAGCAGGGTTTTACTCTTATTGAACTTATGATTGTCGTTGCCGTGATCGGCGTACTCGCAGCGATTGCTATTCCTCAATATCAAAAATACGTTGCAAAAGCCGAAGTCGCAGCCGCTCTTTCTTCCATGGCTGGCGTTAAAGTTAACGTAGAAGCTTATACCATTGAGTACGGCATTTTCCCTGCAACCTCGCAATCTTCTGCTCTAGGTGTCCCAAGCAGCATACCTCAGGGAAGCATGGCTTTTTCTCAAGGTATCTCTTCTGCTGGTGATATTATCTTCACTTTCTCAAGCAGCAATGTTAGCGCGTTGTTATCAAACAAGACATTTGCTCTGAAACGAGATAGTGACGGAGGCTGGCGATGTACCGCCTCAGGTGCAACAGCTGTTGAAAGCACTTTGAGACCGAAAAGCTGTCAATGACCTTAAGCAGCTTGGCAACGTTTCTTCGTCAAACAGAACAGTTAAGTGCTTCTCAAGAAGAAACCTTGTATGAATACATGAAAACTTCGGGTGTTTCTACTCCCGAAGCAGTGATAGGTTCAGGCCATCTTCAATCTCAAGAGTTGACTAAATTACTCAGTCAGCATTTTGGGCTAACGTGTATCTCACTTACTCAATATGACTATATACCATTGTGTCAGTCTTTGGGTCTGCGCAAGCTGATCACGCGCCACCATGCTCTGCCTGTTGAGTGCAACGCCATTTCGCTGACTTTAGCGGTCGCCGATCCGACTAATTTACAGGTAGAAGATGACTTTCGCTTCGCAACGGGCTTATCCATTGAGCTGGTTCTTGCAGACTTTTTAGAACTTAGTACCGCTATCAAGCGCTTATATGGCCAAACATGCAAGCAAGAAAAGTCTCAACTCAAAGACATTCATCAAGACGAATTAGCCGATTTAGTCGAAGTCAGCTCTGAAGAGCGTGAAAGCCTCGAAGATCTTAGTCAGGATAATTCTCCTGTCAGCCGCTATATCAACCAAATTTTACTTGATGCCGTGCGTAAAGGTGCATCCGACATTCATTTCGAGCCTTATGAAGAGATGTATCGAATCCGCCTGCGTTGTGATGGTATTTTAGTCGAAATTCAACAACCACCAAGGCACTTAAGCCGGCGCTTATCTTCTCGAATAAAAATCCTGTCTAAACTGGACATTGCAGAACGGCGTTTGCCTCAAGATGGTAGAATCAAATTGAGATTAAGTCACAACAGAGCGATCGACATGCGGGTCTCAACCCTGCCAACATTATTCGGAGAAAAGATCGTTCTTCGCCTTCTTGACAGCAATTCGGCATCATTAGATATCAATACGCTGGGCTATAATCAGTACCAAAAGCAATGCTACCTAGAAGCATTAAAACGTCCACAAGGCATGATCCTGATAACAGGGCCGACAGGTAGCGGTAAAACGGTATCTTTATACTCGGGTTTACGTTTGCTTAATCAACCCGAAATTAATATTGCCACAGCTGAAGACCCAGTTGAAATTCATTTACCCGGTATTAATCAAGTTCAAATTCAGCCCAAAATTGGCTTTGGTTTTTCACAAGCATTGCGTTCTTTTCTCCGTCAAGATCCTGATGTAGTGATGGTCGGAGAAATTCGTGATTTTGATACCGCCGATATTGCAATAAAAGCCGCTCAAACCGGCCATCTAGTTTTATCAACGCTGCATACTAATTCTGCGGCAGAAACCGTGATTCGTCTCTCTAATATGGGAATAGAAAGGTTTAATCTTGCCTCTTCTCTCAGCCTCATTGTGGCCCAGCGGTTAGCCCGGAAACTATGTATTCATTGCAGGCAACTTCAGGAGATTTGTACTCAGCTTAGCCAAGTCGGTCTTAATCCAACCGATCAAATTTTTCAAGCTAATCCAAATGGCTGTGACCAATGCACTCATGGATATTGTGGCAGAACGGGAATTTATGAAGTGATGTGCTTTGATAGTAGGCTATCAATCGCACTACTCAAAGGCGCTAGTGTCGATGAATTAGAAAAGCTTGCTATTGCTGATGGAATGCAAACTTTACAACAGTCTGGATTCGAAAAACTCAAACAAGGCATCACCAGTTTGGCCGAGCTTCAACGTGTTCTTCATTTCTAAACACTGCTTACGAGAGTCTCAACAGCATGAAGCCCCACCTACCTCAACTTAAAAATTATCACTGGAAAGGCATCAATAGCTTAGGTAAAAAGGTATCAGGAAAGCTACTCGCCATGAGTGACATGGAAGTAAAAGAACGTCTAAAAGTACAACATATTCAAATCAAAACTCTAAAAAAAGGCCGCCTTTCAATCTTGACTCAATTAAGTAATCGGGTCAAAAGCAAAGATATCACGGTTTTTACTCGCCAAATTGCAACCATGTTGATGACTGGGGTCCCTATTGTTCAAGCACTAAAGTTAGTGTCTGAAAATCATAAAAAAGCGGAAATGAAGTCGATTTTAATGTCTATTACGCGAGCTGTTGAAAGTGGGGTTCCTATGTCTAAAGCCATGCGTTCCACCAGCCATCACTTTGGCTCCCTCTACACGGATTTAATCGCAAGCGGAGAACAATCAGGAAATTTATCGCAAACATTTGAGCGCCTTGCAAATTACAGAGAGAAAAGTGAACAACTCAAAGCCAAAGTTATTAAAGCTTTGCTTTACCCAAGCATGGTTATCTTTGTTTCTCTCAGCGTCTCTTACCTTATGCTGACCAAGGTAATTCCTGAGTTTGAGCTTATGTTTGCGGGATTTGGCACCAAATTGCCAGCGTTTACCCAAATGATCCTCAACCTTTCAGCTTGGGCACAATCTTGGGGGTTCATTATTATTAGCTTTTTTGGTGTTAGCGCTATCTTCACCAAGCTGGCCATGCCCCACTCAGAAACATTACGTTTATTTATCGCCCGTATTAACCTCAAATGCCCTATTGTTGGCCCGATTTTATCCAAAGCCGCGATAGCTAAATTTAGCCGAACTTTAGCTACGAGTTTCAGTGCTGGTGTTCCGATACTGAATGCTTTAAAAGCAACATCTAAAACTACTGGAAATCTCTATTATCAACGTGCAATCGAAAGCGTATACTTTGATACGGCCGCGGGGATACCTGTTTATATTGCTCTTAGAAACTGTAACGCTTTTCCTGAGTTAGTTTTACAAATGGTGATGATTGGTGAAGAGTCTGGACGATTGGATGATATGCTCAACAAAATCGCAGCCATTTATGAGTTTGAAGTCGATAATACCGTCGACAATCTCAGTAAGACCTTAGAGCCTCTTATCATCTTGTTGCTTGGAGGCATCGTTGGCAGTTTAGTTACCGCAATGTACTTACCTATCTTTAACTTGATGAGTATCTTAGGATAGAATGGTGGTACAGTTCCATCAAAACAGCAGTTTGTTTGATCACTCCTCAAGAGAAAAATATGGAAGTCTTTCATTACTACCCGTGGCTATTTATTTTATTTACCACAATATTCGGGCTCATTGTCGGCAGCTTTCTTAATGTTGTGATTTATCGCTTGCCTAGAATTATGGAAAATGAGTGGCGACGCGACTGTGCTGAATCGTTTCCTGAGTACAATATCACTCCACCACAAGAAACCCTCACGTTAAGCACTCCACGCTCTTCATGCCCCAAATGTCACAATCCAATTCGCATCCAAGATAACATTCCTGTCATCAGTTGGTTAATACTCAGAGGTAAGTGTCACTTCTGCCAGGCAACAATCTCTGTGCGCTATCCATTCATTGAATGCATTACCGCCACTTGCGCTGGGTTTATCGCCTATCACTTTGGTTTCAGTGTCTACACACTCGCCTTGGTGTTATTTACTTTCACCTTGATCGCTGCCACATGCATTGATCTTGATACCATGTTATTACCCGATCAGCTCACGTTACCACTCATGTGGTCAGGGATTACCTTAGCACTCTCAGGTATGAGTCCTGTCAGTTTACAAGATGCCATTATCGGTGCTATGGCTGGATATTTATGTCTTTGGAGCGTTTATTGGCTATTCAAGTTAGTCACCGGCAAAGAGGGGATGGGATACGGTGACTTCAAGTTATTGGCCGCTTTAGGGGCTTGGCTTGGTTGGCAGTCCCTGCCAATGATAATTTTGCTATCATCAATAGTAGGCATCCTATTTGGCCTTATCCAGCTGCGGCTGCAAAATAAAGGCATAAATAAGGCATTTCCTTTTGGGCCTTATTTAGCAATAGCTGGATGGATAAGCCTTATTTGGGGTAACCGAATTTTAGATTGGTACTTATCTTCGATCTTAGGAGCATAAATGGCTTTCGTTATTGGTCTTACAGGCGGTATAGCCAGTGGAAAAACCACTGTCGCAAATTTATTTAGACAACATTTTAATATTGATATTGTCGATGCCGATATTGTAGCTCGTGAGGTTGTCGAGCCCGGAACTCCAGGTTTAACGTCGATCATTGAGCGTTTTGGTCCAAATATCGTGAAACAGGATCAAACGCTAGATAGGTCCAAACTTAGAGAACGCATTTTTTCCGTTCCAGAAGATAAAGCTTGGTTGAATGCCTTATTGCACCCTTTAATAAGAGAAAAGATGCTAGAGGACCTACAACAGGTTAATTCCGACTATGCATTGCTTGTCGTACCACTATTGATCGAAAACAACCTGAATGGTTTGTGTCAGCGTATTTTGGTTGTCGACGCAGCTCCTGAAACACAAATCTTTAGGGCAACAAAACGCGATAATGTCAATGAATCACAAGTCCAATCCATTCTTATGTCTCAGGTCTCAAGGGAAGAACGGCTTCAAATCGCCGATGATGTGGTCAAAAACAATTCAGATGATCCCGATCTTTTACTTCAAGTTGCAGATTTACATAAAAAGTATCTAGCCATGGCTAAGACAAATCTGCGACAATCATCTTAATATTTTCAAAGGCTAATATTAATGAGCACGCATAAATTTGAACATCCACTTAATGAAAAAACGCGGATATATCTCAGAATAGAGTCTTTGTTGCGTCAAGCCAATCTAGCCTCAAATTTCACTGATAATCATCATTACCTGCTACTCTTCCGTGCTTTGTTTGATATGGTGGAAATCTTCGAGCAGATCCAATTAAAAAGTGAGCTTGCCAAAGACCTAGAAAAACAGCGTCTCGCTTATCGTAGTTGGTTTAATGTCGATGGTGTAGATCAAAATGCCCTGACAGCACTGTTGCAAGAGATTGATCTCGCACATAGCCAATTAATGACAGCTGAACGCTTTGGCCAGGCACTAAAAGAAGACCGTTTTTTGAGTTCGATTCGGCAACGTTTCAACTTACCTGGTGGCGCATGTTGTTTTGATTTGCCTGCATTGTACTATTGGCTTCATCTTCCGATTCAACGCAAAGTGCAAGATGCGGCTAAGTGGCAAGCAAGCTTAAAACCTTTATCTGATGCTCTTGGGCTATGGCTGAAGTTAACTCGAGAAACAGGCCAATTTAAAGATCAAATAGCTCGTGCAGGGTTCTTTCAAAGTGACGCTGATGAAGCGAATATTCTTCGCTTGCATATTCCAATGGAGTTTGGTGTCTACCCAATGATTTCAGGCCACAAAAACCGCTTTGCGATTAAATTCATGTCATTTGAAAGTGGTCAAGCTTGCATACAAGATATCGATTTTAAACTCGCGGTTTGTAGCTAATCACCTATATTTGCTCCCTCTGTTCATTAAACAGCCACGCAATTTAGAATAAAGAGCTCTCAATCGTAAGGCGTCAAGCAATATGACCTTGCAGCCAATTTACCTTTTCGTTACAACACTTGAAATAAAACAGGACAGACTATCATGGCTAAAATAACCATCGTTCCATGCCCTCAATGCGGAGCCGACGTTGAATGGGGAGAGCAAAGTCCACACCGACCGTTCTGCAGTAAAAAATGCCAAATGATTGACTTTGGTGAATGGGCCGATGAAGAAAATACCATTGCAGGTGCACCCGATATGTCCGATAGCGATGGCTGGTCTGAAGAGCAGTACTAAGTGCTAAAACAAAAAGACTAACAGAAGAAAATACCTACCTGTTCACCAAACTTATCTCGCAGCACGCACCACTTCAAGATTATTTACATAGTCGATAAAAAAACGGAGCCCGATTGGACTCCGTTTACTATGAGAACGCTAGTTATAGCATTACTTCTTAGCAAGCTTCTCTTTGATACGAGCAGACTTACCAGAACGCTCACGTAGGTAGTACAACTTGGCACGACGTACTGCACCACGGCGTTTAACTTCGATGCTATCAACGATTGGAGAGTGAGTTTGGAACGTACGCTCAACACCTTCACCGTTCGAGATTTTACGTACAGTGAAAGCAGAGTGAAGACCACGGTTACGGATAGCGATTACAACGCCTTCAAAAGCCTGTAGACGCTCACGCTCACCTTCTTTTACTTTAACCTGAACTACAACAGTGTCACCTGGTGCAAATTTAGGTAGGTCTTGTTTCATTTGCTCTTCTTCAAGAGCTTTGATGATGTTACTCATTTTATAAATTCCTAGAATAAACTGATACTAAATAAATTAGGTTACTTTGCCTTGCTATCATTAATGAACTCGGCAAGTAATTGTTCCTGTTCGTCAGTCAGAGCTAGGTTTTCCAGGAGCTCCGGTCTTCTTATCCAGGTACGGCCTAACGACTGTTTGAGTCGCCAACGACGAATGTCCTTATGGTTGCCTGACAATAATACTGTCGGAACAGTTTTATCATCCAAGACTTCCGGACGCGTGTAATGGGGACAATCTAACAAGCCATTAGCAAAAGAATCTTCTTCTGCTGAAGCGAAATCTCCAAGTACTCCCGGAACAAACCGTGAGACTGAGTCAATCAACGTCATGGCTGGTATTTCACCACCTGTCATCACAAAATCTCCAATCGACCATTCTTCATCGACTTCAGATTGTATGATGCGCTCATCTACCCCTTCATAGCGACCACAGATAAGAAGCAAGTTCTCGTTTGTTGCCAGCTCTTCTACTCCAGTCTGGTCGAGCTTACGACCTTGAGGAGAGAGGTAAATCACTTTCGTCTTACCCGGTGAGGCTTTCTTGGCTGCATGAATGGCATCGCGCAAAGGCTGAACCATCATTAACATACCAGGGCCACCACCGTAAGGTCGGTCATCGACAGTGCGATGTTTGTCGTGAGTGAAATCTCGAGGATTCCAAGTCTCTATCGACACAAGACCTTTTTTAACCGCTTGACCTGTTACTCCATAATCAGTAACAGAACGGAACATTTCTGGAAAAAGGCTAATTACGCCAACCCACATGTTAATCTCGCTCTGTAGTATGGAATTTAGAATCCAGGATCCCAGTCAACTTCGATCCGTTGAGCCTCGCGATCTACTTTGATGATCACTTGCTCTTCAAGAAACGGGATTAATCGTTCCTTTTGCCCAAAAGCATCTTTTAGATTTGCTTTCACTACCAGAACATCATTTGAGCCTGTTTCTAGAATGTCACTTACAACACCTAGATCGTAACCTTTATCGGTTACTACTTGCATACCAAACAATTCACGCCAGTAGAATTCATCTTCTGACAATTCAGGTAATACCGCAGGGTCAATCGCAATTTCAAAGTTCGTCATTAGATGCGCGTCTTCACGAATATCTAGACCTTCCAGCTTAGCTACCATACCTTTGTTATGGCGCTTCCAGCTTTCCACTTTAAATTCAACCCACGTGCCTTTTTGGTTAATAAACCAAGGGCTGTAATCAAAAATGCTTTCAGCATTGTCTGTGTAGGAAAAAACTTTAAGCCAACCTCGAATGCCGTAAGTAGCACCAAACTTGCCTACAACAATCTTTTCGTTGCTCATTGTTTCTTTACCTTTCATCGACATAAACTAGTTTCTTCTTCTTAAAAGAATTAAGCCGCTTTTTGAGCGTCTTTAACTAGCTTAGCAACGCGGTCAGATAGAGACGCGCCTTGACCAACCCAATGGTTAACGCGGTCTAGGTCTAGACGTAGACCTTCTTCTTGACCTTTAGCAGTTGGGTTGAAGAAACCAACTTTCTCGATGAAACGGCCAGTTGCAGCGTTGCGGCTGTCCGCTACTACGATTTGATAGAATGGACGCTTCTTAGCGCCGTGACGTGCCAAACGAATGGTTACCATGTCGTCCTCTTTGCTTTCTCAATAATAAAATTAACCCCAGCAGTGACTCATAATTGGAGTAACTTGGGGTCTCGTGCCAAAATAAAGCTCCGGAATTTTACTCTTATCCCGAAGCAATGCAAGGGGTTTAGCTACTTTTTCACCAACATAAATTAAAAATTAAGTATGTGATGAAGATAACACCCTAAAAAATAAAGTTCAGCTAGCGGCCAAATGGATTGAAACCACCGCCGCCGCCCATCATGCCTTGCATATTACGCATCATGCCTTTCATGCCACCTTTCTGCATTTTTTTCATCATTTTCTGCATTTGAGTGAATTGTTTGAGTAGACGGTTAACATCTTGTACTTGAACTCCAGAACCTGCAGCAATACGCTTTTTACGTGAACCTTTAATGATTTCAGGGCGCTGACGTTCTTTCATTGTCATAGAACTGATGATGGCTTCCATTTGCTTGAACATCTTATCATCAACTTTATCTTTAACATCAGAAGGTAGCTGAGACATGCCAGGTAACTTGTCTAACATTCCCATCATGCCACCCATGTTTTGCATTTGACCAAGCTGTTCGCGAAAATCTTCAAGATCGAATCCTTTCTTTTCTTTGAATTTCTTAGCAAGTTTTTCGGCTTTCTCTTGATCAACATTACGCTGTAAATCTTCAATCAATGACAGCACATCACCCATTCCAAGAATACGTGATGCGATACGCTCAGGATGAAAAGGTTCTAGTGCATCGGTTTTTTCACCCACTCCGAGGAATTTAATCGGCTTACCCGTGATATGACGAACTGACAGTGCAGCACCACCACGAGCATCACCGTCAACTTTGGTTAGAATAACGCCCGTTAAAGGAAGTGCATCTCCAAATGCTTTAGCCGTGTTCGCCGCATCCTGACCGGTCATTGCATCAACAACGAACAACGTCTCAACTGGGTTAATTGCTGAGTGAAGATCTTTAATTTCACCCATCATTTCTTCATCAATCGCTAGTCGACCCGCCGTATCGACAATCAATACGTCATAGAACTTCTTCTTAGCATGATCGATGGCTGCGTTAGCGATATCAATTGGCTTTTGATCAGCGGAAGATGGGAAGAAATCGACACCAATATCTGATGCTAAGGTTTCAAGCTGCTTGATCGCGGCAGGACGATAAACGTCGGCAGACACAACCAGAACCTTTTTCTTATCACGTTCAGTAAGGAGTTTAGACAGTTTACCTACCGATGTGGTTTTACCTGCACCTTGCAAACCAGCCATAAGTAGAACAGCTGGCGGCTGTGCTGCTAAATTCAGTGCTTCGTTGGATTCCCCCATCACAGCTTCAAGCTCAGCCTGAACGATCTTAATGAATTCTTGACCTGGTGTGAGAGATTTAGATACTTCAACACCTACTGCTTTTTCTTTTACACGTTTAACAAACTCACGTACAACAGGCAGAGCAACGTCTGCCTCAAGCAATGCCATACGTACTTCACGCAGGGTTTCTTTAATGTTGTCTTCGGTAAGACGGCCTTTACCGCTGATATTTTTCAGCGTTTTGGATAATCGATCCGTTAAATTCTCAAACATCTTTGTCTCTTCGCTAAAAATGGCGATTCATTATAATAAGTATACCTTAGCCAACGCCCTAGTCATACCCGTTGTACTTCTCTATTACTATATCTAGGATGACATTCATTTTTTCAATGCCTAAACTATTAGATTGTGTAACATCAATCGTAGCCCCAAAGCCTAATGCAAGGTATAATTTTGAAATTGTGCACAGAAACGATTAATTACTCATGGATAGCTTAATTGCCATCACCGCCGCCATTTTTTACGTTTTGGCGATTGCGGCCATTGTTCCAGGGCTCTCGCAACAATCGGGAATCAAAGTCAAAACAGTCTTCAGCTGTGCGCTAAGCGCATTAGTATTTCATGCTTGGCTGCTAAGTGATTTAATTTTTGATGGCTCAGGACAAAATCTCAGTATTTTAAATGTCGCTTCGCTAATCAGTTTTATTATTTCATTAGTGATGAGCCTATCCATGTTAAAAAGCCGTTTATGGTTCCTTTTGCCCGTAATTTACAGCTTTGCAGCTCTCAATTTAATCGCTGCAACCCTCTTACCTAGCTCATTTATTAAACACTTAGAAAATGATCCAAAGCTTCTAATACATATTTCATTAGCTCTATTTTCTTACGCTACACTCACAATAGGTGCACTATATGCATTACAGCTAGCTTGGTTAGACCATAAACTGAAAGCCAAAAAAGCTGTAGCGATTAACCCTAATATCCCGCCTCTGATGATGGTAGAACGTCAGTTGTTTAATATTATCCTTGTTGGCAATATGCTTTTAACCGGCACTTTACTTACTGGAGTTTTTTTTGTGCAGGATATGTTTGCCCAAGGAAAAGCCCACAAAGCAATACTGTCCTTTATCGCATGGGGAGTTTACTCCATTTTACTCTGGGGCCACTACAAGCAAGGCTGGCGAGGGAAAAAAGTAACTTGGTTTGCCATCACTGGTGCTAGCTTGCTCACTCTTGCTTACTTCGGTAGCCGATTTGTGAAAGAGATAATCTTAAATCACTAACCAATAATACCAAATTATATTATCGCGCACCGTACCGACCCCAGAACCTGGAGCGGCTATTAAGAGTTAAATTATGTATTCTATGGCTATGGTGACAACATATTGAGGCTGATGAATAATTTAATTAAAACATCGCTCAAATCTATTTCGTTCTCCGACTTTGATGATCGCCTAGATTCATATTTATTTAAGCACTTTGAGTCAGCATGAGAGCATCCAATTAGAATTATAAATTGACGTCATCCACCCTTTATATTAATAATCAAATAAAATAGACTAAGCAGAGCTCAATTGACTTAACTGTCAAGCTCAACCATAAATTAACAAAACATTATTAAAAGGAATAGCAGCGTTTTGGACGACATATCTACGGGTATCTTATTTGCGCTACTCGCGTGTCTTATCGTCATATCAGGTTATTTTTCTGGTTCAGAAACGGGAATGATGTCTTTAAACCGTTATCGTTTAAAACACCTTTCAAATAACGGCCACAAAGGAGCAAAACGAGTAGAGAAGCTACTCGATCGCCCAGATAGATTGATTGGGCTAATCCTCATCGGTAACAACCTTGTCAATATTCTCGCTTCAGCGATTGCGACTATCTTAGGTATGCGCCTTTATGGTGACTTTGGAGTGGCCATTGCCACAGGAGCTCTTACATTAGTCGTCCTTGTTTTTGCTGAAGTCACTCCTAAAACTATTGCGTCTCTTTATCCAGAACGTGTCTCTTACGCCAGCAGTATTCTTCTTACTCTCTTGATGAAGATTTTGTCACCACTTGTGTTGCTCGTGAATTTCATCACTAATGGGTTTATTCGTTTACTAGGCGTAAAAGCTGACCACTCCACCGAAGATCATTTAAGTTCTGAAGAACTGAGAACCGTCGTTAATGAGGCTGGTGCTTTAATTCCTCGCCGCCACCAAGACATGTTGGTTTCGATTTTAGATCTTGAACATGTTACTGTTAACGACATTATGGTACCGAGAAACGAAATTACTGGTATCGATATCAATGATGACTGGAAATCGATTGTACGTCAGTTAACGCACTCTCCTCATGGCCGTATTGTACTATATCGCGATCAGATCGATGAAGTGGTAGGCATGCTTCGCTTAAGAGAAGCCTATCGTTTAATGTTAGAGAAAAACGAATTCAATAAAGAAACGCTTCTTCGAGCGGCCGATGAAGTGTATTACATTCCAGAAGGCACACCACTTAATGTACAAATGTTGAAATTTCAACGCAATAAACAGCGTATTGGCTTAATTGTTGACGAATATGGCGACATTAATGGTTTGGTTACCTTAGAGGATATTCTAGAAGAAATTGTTGGTGAATTCACCACTTCGATTGCTCCAAGTTTGTCAGAAGAAATTACCCCACAAGATGATGGAAGCTTCCTCATTGAAGGCAGTGCTAATATTCGAGATATAAATAAAGGCTTGAAATGGAAACTGCCAACAGATGGACCAAGGACATTAAATGGACTAATCCTTGAACACCTCGAAGACATTCCCCAGAGCCATTTAAGTGTGCAGGTATCAGGACACCCGATGGAGATTATCCAAGTGGAAGAGAACCGGATCAAACTCGTCAAGGTGTATCCAAAGCTAAAGAAAAACAGTTAATGTCTTTTAAAAAATGAGTTTCTAACATCTTAATATTATTGTAAAAAAGCAGCGTCAACAGATCGAAAAAAGAGCCTGACTATATTCAGGCTCTTTTTATTTAAGGCTTATTGATTACTGCTGTCGATTAATCAATACGAAGCTCTTTCAGCATTGATTCAGGCAAGGCCAGCTCATCATTGTGATTAACCGAAACTCCGGCCTCAAGAATACTCCTAGCAATTTGCTTCGCTTCTTCAAGTGAGTGCATCGATGCTGTGCCACATTGATATTCATTCAACTCTGGTATTTTGTTTTGGTTTTCCACTTTAAGTACATCTTCCATTGCAGCAATCCATGCATCTGCGACTTGTTGCTCTGAAGGTGTACCTATGAGACTCATATAAAAGCCGGTACGACATCCCATCGGCGAAATATCGATAATTTCGACATTTTCTGCATTTAAGTGATTACGCATAAAGCCTGCATACAAGTGCTCTAATGTGTGAATACCACGTTCAGAAAGGATGTCTTTATTTGGAGCAGTAAAACGTAAATCAAATACCGTAATGGTATCCCCTTTCGGAGTCTGCATTTTTTTAGCGACTCGCACGGCTGGTGCATTCATTCGAGTATGATCAACGGTAAAACTGTCTAATAATGGCATTACGTATTTCCTATTGTAACGACCTATGCAACACCTGAAGTATTGCGAGTAGGATTGATTGCTGTTCAACCCTCAAGCTAGAAGGTTAAAAAAACCAGCCGCTGTTGTCCTCCAGTTCCTGACGACATTGCTTCAGCTGCCAGCCATAATTTTTTGCTGTCTTCTCAACCCGCCTTGCAACTTTTAATAAACTTGGTTTCGCTTTATATGTCCCACGCTTATAGCCACCTCTCCCTTCGTGGTAAGCCAAATATTGATTATAGGGGTCCCACAAAGAAATCCCTAGCTGTCGACGTGTTTCATGCGTATACCAACCAACAAACATCATTGAGTCATCAAACTGCGTGCGCGATCCACCTTGACTTGTTGCCTTTTGGAAATCTTCCCAAGCCGGATCTTGAGCCTGAGCATAACCATAAGCGCTGCTAACCCTACCCCAAGGAATAAACCCGAGTAAGTAGTCTTTGGGTGGACGAGCATTATGACGAAAGCTACTTTCTTGCTTTATTATCGCCATTGCTACGTGAATCGGCGTACCCCATTCTTCCTCCATGTCCTTGGCATCATCGTACCAATCGGACTTTTCTCGGAATATCTCGCAAATGTTATCTTGTTGCTTTGGCGGTGCTGTTGCACAACCTGTCAATAATATACACCAAATCATTGACTGGAAGAATACTTTAAAACTCACACAATGCCTCAATAAATGATTAATTTATTTAAGATAAGCAAAATAGTCTGCCAAAAACTCATCAAATGACAATGTATCACTTTGCTCTACCAAGATTTGTTTTTCTACCGACTGCGTTGCTTCGGCTTCCATCATCTCTTGTGTATATTGTTGATAATTATGGGCTAAGTTTTCCTCTCGGTACTGTCGACCTAAAGCACAACCCAATTTGCCCAGTCCACCATGAGATTTGGTTTGCTCCAACAGCTGACCAGATACGGTTAACTCCGGCTCATCTATCCACGACTCTAGCTTGTCACACGTCATCTGGTAAGCATTGCCTCCCACAGATTTATCCATTTCAACTGCGATCGCTCGCAAATCAACAAAAACTTGATGAGCCCATTTCTGAAGGGATAATTGTTCGCCATGACAACCAATAGTCAGAAGTAAGCCTTTCTCTCTCCCTGAGACAATGACTTTATTCCAATTATCACGCCAGCACTCAAGTTCACAATTATCCATTGGTTCCGAATCAGAGAGCACCGACCAAGTTAGGAATAAATCTAAAAAGCGAATTTGATCTTCTGTCAAGCCAACAGAGCTAAATGGATTAACATCTAATGAGCGCACTTCGATGTATTCCACCCCTCCGCGTTTTAAAGCTTCTGATGGTTTTTCTCCATTTTTCGTCACGCGTTTAGGACGAATAGGCGCATACAGCTCGTTCTCGATTTGCAGGATATTAGAATTAAGCTGACGGTACTTTTTATCGACTTTCACACCAATCTGGGCAAACTCTTCTGAAGGACGACGGATAGCATCATTAACACCGTCAAGGTATTGCTCTAAACTGTTGAAGCCAATCTTCAGCACACTTTGAGCACTATTAGTATATCCGAGATCACTGAGGCGTAATGACGTCGCTTTAGGCAAAAATAAAGTACCACCTATTTTCTCAAAAGGCAGATCCGTTTCACGCCCGCGAATAAAAGAGCCACACAATGCGGGTGAAGCGCCAAAGAAATAGGGGATCATCCAACCAAAACGATAGTAATTACGAATTAAAGCAAAATAAGCCTCTGATTTTGTCGTTTGGCGTTCTGACTCATTTTGTTCGCCATACAGCGCATCCCAGAAGGACTCAGGAAACGAAAAGTTGAAGTGAACACCTGAGATAATCTGCATCAAGCTTCCATAACGGCGTTTAAGCCCTTCACGGTAGAGCGTTTTCATTTTTCCTGTATTAGATGAACCATACTGAGCCAATTGAATGTCGTCTTGATGCCCAACATAACATGGCATTGATAAAGGCCACATGCGCTCTTCACCCATTTGAACCTGGGCAAAATGGTGAATATCTTTAAGTTGACCCATTAACTCTGGTATTTGATGGGAAACTGGAGTAATGAACTCTAATAACGATTCTGAAAAGTCGGTTGTAACCCATTGGTTGGTAAACGCCGAACCTAGACCTTTCGGATGAGGAGTTGTCGCGATATAACCATCTTGGCGGTAACGTAAGGTTTCACGCTCTACGCCGCGTCCAAACTGCTTAAATACTTCAGGGTGTAATGCAACTTGCTTTAGTCGCGCAGCAAATTCAGTCAAAATCAGATTCACTTCTATTGAGAGCAAGGCACTTGCATTAAAGCAAGTGAAGCTAAGTTATTTATCAACGAATCAGGTCGCTCTTTCTGTATAGATATTCAGCGTCACTAGAAACGAATAGCGGAGGGTAGTTCCTCCGCTATTACATGTGTGCTCTATCGAATGATTTCAAGCATTTCTACGTCTTTTCCTAGCTTTTCGAACTGAGGGCGTAGAGTCTTAGCATCACCGACTACCACAATTTGATAATCCTTTGGATTAAACCACTGTTGGGCTAAATCATTTAAGATCTGCTTATCTACACTTTCAACCAATTTATTACGTTGTTGTAAGTAATCATGGTCAAGGTCATATTTCAATATATCACGAATTAACGCCCCTTTTTGTGTCGGAGTCTCGTATTTTAGGGCATCTTTCTGACCAACAGCTTGGCGCATAAACGCCAACTCCTCATTCGTCATACCATGGCGAGCATAATTACTCAGCTCTTTCTCCATTTCAGTAATTGAGGCCACGGTTGAATCAGCACGCACTTGAGCAGTAAAGACTACGGATCCCATTTCTTTATTACCAGAGAAGTAACCATAAGCACCGTAAGTGTAGCCCTTATCTTCACGTAGATTTTGATTGATGCGGCTATTAAAGTTGCCAGATAAGTTAAAGTTGGCCAGTTGACTGAGGTAAAAATCACCCGTTGCATCGTATGGCATACCTTTACGAACCATCATCACGACACTTTGTGGTGCTCCAGGCTTATCAACCAAGTGAATCTTTTGCGAGCCCAAAGGCATAGAGTGATATTCAGGGTATTGAGGAGCCACTGCTCCTTTCCAATTGTTCCAGAAAGATAACTGCTGTTCTACATTCGCTTTGTCGATATCTCCAACAACCACAATTTGTGCGCTCTGCGGTGTGTAATGTTGTGCATAGAATTGTTTTACATCCTTTAAAGTCAGCGCCTTTAAACTTTCTTTTGTGCCATCTTTAGGTCTAGCAAACTCAGATTCACCAAACAAAACTTGGCGAGTTGCCTGCGTCGCCATCCAGTTTGGCCTTTGATGTTCATAAATGAGTGACTCCAAAGCTTGGTTTTTCACTCGTTCAAAGTCCTGCGGCTTAAACGCTGGGAACAAAAGCATTTCTTCAACAATCTTCAATGTTGGTGCTAGGTTTTTCTCAAGTGCAGAAACACTAATGTTGGTTGTATAGTTTGAAGCATCAATTGATATCACGCTCCCCAGTTTATCCAACTCTGCTTGAATTGACTCTACGCTGTGCTTAGTGGTCCCTTCTTGTATCATGGCTGCGGTTAATTGAGCTAATCCCTCTTGCCCCTTAGATACAAAGCGAGTCCCTGCAGGCAAACTAAATTGCATCATGACCGTTGGCGTTTCTCTACTGATGGTGCCCAGCAGCTCAGAGCCATTTTTGAAATGAATATCGTATAGATCAGGGATATTTGCTTCTACTGGCGCCCCTACTGGAGGCTGTACCGAGCGATCAAAATTATCCACGGCCCGACGATAAGCCAACGTATCATCGGTGACTTTTTTATATTCAGGTAAAGTGCGTTCTGGAGTAACAAAAGTCGCAGGTTTGACTGCAAGTTCTGTTTTTCCTCTTGGCACCACACTTAACGTAATTTTGTTTTTCCCTTCAATAAACTCACGGTAGGCTTTCTCTACTGATCGTGGTGTCACGGCACGGATCTGTTGCAGTTGCTTCTCTAGTAAGTCCGGCTGACCAAAAAAAGTTTGGTTAGACGCCAGTTGCGTTACTTTACCTTGCACGCTCTCCAAAGCGAAGATAGCCCCAGCTTCTGCTTGGCCTTTGAGCTGGGCAAGTCGCTCTTGCGTCACACCTTGTTGGGCGAATTTTTCCAATGAATTCATCAGTTGCTCATAGAGTTTCGCTAAGTCACCTTTATCGCCAGAGTCACCCATTGCGTAAACATAAAAGTTACATGATAGCTCTGAGCATTCATGATAAGCGCTTGCTTGTACTGCTTGCTGTGTTTTCACCAAATCTTGGTAGAGCACACTGTTGGTGCCATCACCTAACACACTGGCTAGGGTATCTAAAGACGCTTGGCTTGCTTCACCATCATAAGTGGTTGGCCAAGCAATCATTACCATTGGCTGCTTAATTCGGTCTTCGAGTGTGATGAACTTGCTCTCTGCCAGTGTCGCAGGTTGCTTCGGTGCATTTTCCACTTCAGGGCCTCGAGGTATTGAGCCAAAGTATTGATTCACCCATTTGAGCGTCTGTTCTACATTGATGTCACCGCCGATGGTCAAAACTGCATTATTAGGCCCGTACCAACGTAGGAAAAATGCCTTGAGATCATTTACATCGACTCGATCGAGGTCTTCTACATAACCAATAGTTTGCCAAGAATATGGATGCCCCTCTGGATAAAGCGCCTCTCCCATGCGTTCACTGATCAAGCCATAAGGTCGATTGTCGTAACGTTGTGCTCGCTCATTTTTAACCGTCGAACGTTGAATTTCGAATTTCTTTTGTGAAACAGCATCCAACAAAAAGCCCATACGATCAGATTCTAACCAAAGGACTTTCTCAAGCTGATTAGCAGGCACGGTTTCAAAGTAATTCGTTCTATCTTTGTTTGTGGTTCCATTTAGAGTACCACCCGCCTCGGTAATGATTTTAAAATGCTCTTGATCGCCAACATGTTCAGAACCTTGAAACATCATATGCTCAAAAAAGTGCGCAAAGCCAGATTTTCCGATTTCTTCTCGAGCAGAGCCAACATGATATGTCATATCAACGTGCACCAGAGGATCGGAATCTTCAGGAGCCAAGATCACCGTTAGACCATTATCAAGTTGATATTTTTGGTAAGGGATTTTGACTTTTCCCTCTTCAGCTTGTGAAGCCTCAATAAACTTAACACCCTTAGGTAGTGGCACTGGCGCTATGGAAGAGCAGCCTGTAATCACCATCAATGAGCACGTACTTAGCCAAAACATTCTCATGTGTTTTTCCTTAAAATAAACCGAGATAAATAGCAGTCAATAAACTATACCTTGCTGCTTTACCTAAAAAAATCAAGAGTAAGCACGGTAGGAACTTCATCCTTAGCCACCCTGCCGCCAGACATAATGGATCACCAATAATGGGCAGCCAACTAAAGAGCAAGCCCCAATAACCATACTTAGCAAGCCAGTTGAGTGCCGTATAGCCGTGTTTCTCTTGCTGAGACTTATTTGGAATCCATAACCCTAACCAAAAGTTAGTCATTCCACCTAGTGTATTACCCACAGTCGCAACTGTGATGATAGAGATAACTGAGTATTGATTAAGGGAAAGCGTGGCAATAAGCCCAGCTTCTGATCCCCCGGGCAATAGAGTGGCACTCAAAAAGCCCGTAAAAAAGAGAACCCATAATGCTGAGTCAGAAAACCAAGAGGTAATGGGTTCTAAAAATGAATAAAACGACTCTAGCATTCCATATCCAACAACACTTTGCCCCTCGTTCGACCAGATTCAACCTGTTTATGAGCGTAACTCACATCGTACATCGAATAGATTTGTTGTATTTCTGTTTTCATCTCTCCTCGCTGTAGCATATCGAGCAACTGTTGCAACTGCTTCCGTTCAGGCTCGAACAACATACCGTGGGCAGTAAAACCCAATTTTTTAGCATGCTCGCACACGAATTCCGCAGAAAGCGTTGGTAAGGTAATCACTCTGGCATTAGGAGCTAAACATGGCAAAGCTGCGAGCGCGGTGTCACCACCAACAAGATCAATCAGTACATCAATGTTTCCAACACATTCTGACACTGATGAAGATTGATAGTTCAGAGCACTGGCTCCTAGACTGTTTATGAAATCAATATTATTAGCACGACACGTTGCAAAGACTTCGGCCTGATGAGCAACAGCAATTTGAATTGCAAAATGCCCAACACCCCCTGCACCGCCAAGAATTAATACTCGATCTCCTGCGATTAAATTGGCTTTTTGTAATGCTTGCAATGCCGTTAGGCCAGCCAGTGGTAAAGCAGCTGCAGATTCTAAACTTATCGAAGAGGGGACTTGAATCACTTCCGCCTCTGGTACACAAACACATTGGCTATAGCTACCACCTCGAAAAGGGAAACCAATACAGCCAGCTACCTTATCCCCTACTTTAAAGTATGAGGTATTGGCTCCACAGGAAACAACTTGGCCAGAGAGATCATAGCCAGGCACCCAAGGTAAATGATCTTTATTGTGTGCTGCTGCCCAACCAAGCCCAGCTCTTGTTTTAACATCAATTGGATTCACGCTAGCAAATGAAACTTTAATCAACACCTCCCCTTCCTTCGGCAAACTTGTAGAGGACACTTGTAATGCCATGACATCTACACTGCCAAAATCTGTTATTACAATCCGTTTGTGTTCCATAGTTTATCCCCAAATAAGAAAATGGGATGCAAATGCATCCCAGTGACTATAAACCATTTTTTTTACAAAGGTTAAGTAGCTCTTCAGCGTTTAAGACGAACCATAGAGAATAAAGTTGTAAACCTAAGAAAGCGCATTTTCATCCATTAGCCAACTAAAGCAAGTAAAATACCTGCAGCTACCGCCGAACCTAAAACACCAGCGACATTAGGTCCCATGGCATGCATCAACAAGAAGTTTTGTGGGTTCGCTTCTAAGCCAACTTTATTCACCACTCGTGCTGCCATTGGAACGGCAGACACTCCTGCGGCACCGATAAGCGGATTAATGTCCTCTTTAGAAAACTTATTCAATAATTTAGCCATTAACACCCCAGCCCCAGTACCAATACTAAAAGCAACGGCCCCTAAACCCAATATACCCAGCGTTTCTACATTCAAAAACTGCTCGGCTTGTAATTTAGACCCCACACCTAAACCTAGGAAAATCGTCACAATATTAATGAGTTCATTTTGGGCAGTTTTGGATAAGCGATCAACAACACCCGCTTCACGCATTAGGTTGCCCAAACAGAACATCCCAACTAAAGGAGTCGCAGCCGGGAGGAATAAAATCGTCATCAAAAGCACCACTAATGGAAAAATAACTTTTTCCCATTTACCAACATGACGCAACTGTGCCATTTTGATCTGTCGTTCTTGCGGTGTTGTAAGTGCCTTCATGATGGGTGGCTGAATAATCGGCACCAGAGCCATATAGCTGTATGCCGCTACTGCTACCGCGCCAAGTAGATCAGGAGAGAGTTTACTGGCTAAAAAGATAGCCGTAGGCCCATCTGCACCACCGATGATTGCAATCGATGAAGCATCGGCCATGGAAAATTCCATCCCTGGTAAATAATTAAGTAATATCGCCCCAAATAAGGTCGCAAAAATACCAAATTGTGCAGCGGCTCCAAGCCATAATGTTTTGGGGTTAGCAATCAAAGCTCCGAAATCTGTCATTGCCCCGACACCTAAAAAGATCAGTAGTGGGAAGACACCAGATTCGATCCCAATGTAATAAACGTAATACAGCAAACCTCCTGGTTCAGTAAACCCCGCATTGGGAATGTTAGCCAAAATTGCACCAAATCCGATTGGGAGTAAAAGTAGTGGTTCAAACCCCTTAAAAATGGCTAAAAAAAGTAAAATACAACCAACCAACATCATACAAACTTGGCCAAACTTAAAATTAGCAATCCCTGTTTCAGACCATAAGGTCAATAATCCATCCATGATCTTTCCTTACGACAAGCTCAACAATGGTGAGCCCACCGCTACAGCATCGCCTTCTTTGACATTTAACACCTGCACAATGCCTCCACGGGCTGCCCTTACTTCAGTTTCCATTTTCATCGCTTCAAGAATGAGTAATACGTCACCCTCAGAGACTTCACTGCCTAATTGCACATTAACCTTAAAAATATTACCAGCCAATGGTGCAGGTATTTCCTCTGAGTGAGTGTTTACAGGCTCTGCCGCAATGGGCTTAACCGAGGCAGCATCATTGCTTGGAGTGACTGAAGTAAGTTGACCTTTCGGCCCAACTTCAACATCGTATACTTGCCCTTCCACTCGTACGCTGTAGGTTTCAACCTGCGTCGTCTGTGTTTGAACAACATCTGAATTTTTGGATTCTACAGCTTCCAAACTGGGAGCAGGTTCAAAAGCATCAGGGTTACCACGATTTTTCAGGAATTTCAGACCCACTTGTGGAAATAACGCATAAGTCAGAACATCATCAATCCGTTCACTGGCTAATTTAATGCCTTCATCCTGGGCTTTTTCCATAAGTTCAAGGGTCAGTGTCTCCATTTCTGCTTCAAGCAAATCTGCAGGGCGGCAGGTAATCGCCTCTTGGCCACCAAGTACTTGCGCTTGTAGCTCAGCATTGACTAAAGCAGGAGTAGCGCCGTATTCACCTTTAAGAATGCCAGCAGTTTCTTTGGTAACACTCTTATAGCGTTCTCCCGTTAGGACATTGATCACCGCTTGAGTACCAACAATCTGAGACGTTGGAGTCACTAATGGAATAAAACCGAGATCTTCACGCACGCGAGGAATCTCTTCTAATACTTCATCAAGGCGTGTAGAAGCACCTTGCTCTTTGAGTTGGCCTTCCATATTTGTCAACATTCCACCTGGAACTTGAGCAATCAAGATGCGTGAATCAACCCCTTTTAGCTGACCTTCCCATTTCGCATATTTCTTACGTACTTCACGGAAATACGCAGCAATAGGCTCTAACTGAGCAAGATTCAGTTGAGTATCGCGCTCGGTACCTTGTAGCATTGCGACCACAGTTTCTGTTGGTGTGTGGCCATAGGTACAACTCATAGAAGAGATCGCCGTATCAAGAATATCAACCCCCGCTTCAGCAGCTTTCACTGCCGTTGCAATCGAGAGCCCTGTCGTCGCATGACAGTGCAATGCTAATGGCACATCACATGACGCTTTGATACGAGTAATAAGTTCTTCAGCCTCATAAGGTTTGAGTAAACCTGACATATCTTTAATACACAAAGAGTGGCAACCAAGATCCTCTAGACGCTTTGCCAAATCCACCCAAGCATCTGTACTATGAACAGGGCTGGTTGTATAAGACAAAGTTCCCTGCGCATGAGCACCAACGTCGATGGCCGCTTTCACCGCAGTATGAAAATTACGTACATCATTCATCGCATCAAAGATACGAAATATATCCATCCCATTGATATGCGCACGTTCAACAAATTTCTCGACTACGTCATCAGCATAATGACGGTAGCCCAGCAAGTTTTGCCCTCTTAATAGCATTTGCATCGGCGTATTGGGCATGACTTTTTTTAGCTCACACAGACGCTCCCATGGGTCTTCGCCAAGGAAACGAATACATGCATCAAAAGTCGCTCCTCCCCAAGTCTCTAGCGACCAATAGCCGACTTTATCTAACTCAGACGCAATCGGCAGCATATCCTCAATACGCATACGAGTAGCAAACAGGGATTGATGAGCGTCACGAAGGACAACATCAGTAATAGCTAACGGCTTAGACATGCTTTTAAACTCCTTTTTCATTCTCTTTTCAACTACTTGACGACAGAAGTGCGATGTTTATGGATCGCTGCTGAGATCGCGGCCACAACTTGTGGGCTAACATTGGAAGAGGTCGATGGCCTGTTCGTGTTTTTTGTTGTTGCCGTAATCGGCTCAGGCTTTTCTTTAGGGACTAATTTAGACAATAGCCGCACGAGATAAACGAGAATGGTAAGGAAAATAAATACAACAACCATCCCTGTGATCATCAGGGTAGCTGCTTCTCCGAGTAAACTTCCTATATTCATCTATTGCTTCCTTTCGTTGTCATCCTGACACGGTACAGGGCGTTAATCGCGCAAATCCCGATCAGTCGATTATCTCGATTGATTAAAATTTGTCAATTTTGATGAATAAAGCTTTTAGAAAATCTCTTATATTGATTATTTATTCACTAGGCAGATCACAGATTATTGTTTTAACTATTCGGTGAACAACAGAAGCAATGCACAACACAAAGAGAATGGCTTGTGGAGATAAGGGAGATTTGAAGACCTTAAGACAGAAATAAAAGCCATAAAAAAACCTCGCCTAAGCGAGGTTTATAAAAGT